>NZ_JBITEP010000009.1:0-80063 GCF_044455315.1 Micromonospora sp. NPDC051300
GCCTTCCTCAAGGGCCTCAAGCAGGTCGACGGCTGGCAGGACATGCCCCTCACCAAGGCCGCCCAGACCGTCCAGGTCTCCGCCTACCCGGACGCGTACGCCCAGTGGGAGAAGCAGGCCACCGACCTCGTCAACCAGCACTGGACCAAGTAAGCAACACCACGAAGGCCGGCACCCCGGGTGCCGGCCTTCGGCGTTTCGGGGCAATCACGAGGCGTGCCGGTCTTCCCGCCTTACGTCACGCTGGGGACAATCGGGTGATGGATCATCCCCCCGAGCTCACCGTCGAGGCGCCCCGGGTCTGGGACCGGCCGGTCGTCTCCGTACCGGTGTTGATCTGCCTCTCCCTGGTCGGTGGTCAACTGCCGTCGTTCTCGACCGCGGCGAACCTCTACATCCTCGGCACCGGCGGGGGACTGATCTGGGTCGGCCTCAACAACCGGGTGCCCCGACGCCCGGCGCCGCGCCGGCTGCCGTCGGCCGCGCTGTGGTGGCTGCTGCCGGTCACCGTCTTCGGGGTCTTCGAGGGGGCGACCTTCGTGATGTCCGTGGGCGACGACTTTCCCACGTTCTCCCGGCTGGCCGATCCGCTGCTCGAGGACCATCTCGCCCGGTCGGCGGCCTGGTTCGCCTGGCTGGCCGCGTTCTGGGGACTGGTCCGCCGATGATGCGCGCGCTGGCCATCGGCGGGTTCCTGACCGCGCTGCTGCTGTTCGCAGCCGTCGAGTGGGCCGCGCGTCGGGAGGGTTCGCGGATCCCGTCCCTGGCCGACGTCTGTGCCTTCGTCATGCGATACGAGGTCGGTCCGGTGCCGGTGGGCCGGATCGGTCTGTTCGGTTTCTGGTGGTGGCTCGGCTGGCACTTTCTCGCCCGCTGAGGAGCTGCCGAGAAGCCACCCGGAAAGAGGTTGGCCTGTCCGCATCGCGGGAACTGTGCGCAGTATCTGGAAAGTGAACGTTAATTTGGGTGAGGGATCGGCGCTTCGCGGCGCTGGTCACGGGCGGTGGTGCCGCACCCGGCGCCGCCTCCCTCCAGGGTCAGACCGACCCGGGCTCACGTTGCCAGGCGAGCCGCTCCGGTGATCCCGGACCGCTGCCGGGCGCGCAGCAGGCCGACGACTCCGGTCACGGCGCGACTGTCGTCGCGCCGCCCGAGCACGGGGCGTCGGGCGCCCGCAGGGCTGCCGTGCGCGGTGGTCCGCACCCTGGAAGGACACAGTCATGTCGAGCAAGCGCAAGCCGCAGACCGAAACCACCACCGACGAGGCGCGCGAGCAGATGCGTCGCGCGCTGCAGACCTCGATGGACACCCGTCAGTGACGCAGGCCGTCCGGCGGTGACGCCGGCCGGGGCCGCCGCAGCACCATGATCGGCCCCGCCACCCGCGTCACCGCCGCACCGGTCGCCGGAGCGGCCTCCCGCCGGCCGAACTCGGCTCCGGCCGAGCCGGACGCGCTCCCGCCGCACCGAGGTCGGCCGCCCGTCGGGCGAACTCAGCTCCCACCGGGCCGGGCGAGGCTCCCACCGGGCCGGGCGAGGCTCCCATCGGCCCGGAGCGCGGGCTCCCATCGGCCCGGAGCGCGGGCTCCCATCGGCCCGGAGCGCGGGCTCCCATCGGGCCGAGGTGAGGCTTCCACCGGGCCGGAGCGCGGGCTCCACCGGGCCGGAGCAGGCTCCACCCGGGCGATAAGGACGCCGGGCAACCGGAGCGGATCTCCACTGGACCGGGTCGGGCTCCGGCAGGCGGGGAGCCGGTGCCACCGCCGTGCGTCGGGCTGCTGCGTCAGGGCGCGACGGCGCTACCGTTCCCCGGGTGCGCCGCATCCTGGTCGTCGGCAGTTCGGGAGCCGGCAAGAGCACCCTCGCCGGTGAACTCGCCCGGCGGCTCGATCTTCCGCTGATCCACCTCGACCGCCACTACTGGCGGCCCGGCTGGACCGCCCCGGCCGGGGACGAGTTCCGCGCCCGGGTGGCCGAGTTGGTCGCGCGCCCGGCCTGGGTGATGGACGGCAACTACGCGAGCACACTCGATCTTCGGCTGCCCCGCGCCGAACTGCTGGTGCTCTGCGACCCGCACCGGCTGCGGTGCCTGGTCCGGGTGCTGCGCCGCCGCTGGGCGTACCGCGCCGAGCCTCGGTCGGATCTTCCGCCGGGCTGTCCGGAGCGCGTCGACCTCGACCTCCTGCGTTACGTCTGGCACTACCCGGTCCGGTCCCGGCCCCGGGTGGTGGCGGCCGTCGCCGCGTACGCCCCGACCGTGCCGGTGCGCCGGGTGCGCGGCCGGCGCGACGTGGCGCGCCTGCTGGCCGAGGTGAGTAAGCAGTCCTAGGGGGTTGTGGACCTTACCGGGCGCGTGCCAGGATCAGCGGCGATGAGCAGCACCGTCGTACCCGCCACCGCCGTGTCGCCCCGGCGGATCGCCGCGCTCGCGCTGCCCGCCCTGGTGGTGCTGGCGGCGGAGCCGCTCTACGTGCTCGTCGACACCGCGGTGGTCGGTCACCTGGGGCGGGTGCCGCTCGCCGCGCTCGCCATCGGCGGCACGGTCATGACGCTCACCGCGTGGATCGGCACTGTCGTCGCGTACGGCACGACGGGGCGCTCGGCCCGTCGCTTCGGCGCCGGCGACCGGGCCGCCGCGGTGGCCGAGGGCGTCCAGGCGTCCTGGCTCGCGCTGACCGCCGGGCTGCTGGTGGCGGTCGCCATCGGCGTCGGCGGGGGCGCGTTGGCGCGTACCCTCGCCGGAGGCCCCGGCGAGGTGGCCGACGCCGCCGCCGGGTGGCTGCGGATCGCGGCGCTGGGCGCGCCCGGCCTGCTGCTCGCCGCCGCCGGCAACGGGTGGCTGCGGGGGATCCAGGACACCCGGCGGCCGCTGCTGTTCGTGCTCGCCCCCAACCTGCTCTCCGCGGTGCTCTGCCCGCTGCTCGTCTACCCGGCCGGGCTCGGCCTGGCCGGCTCCGCAGTGGCCAACGCCGTCGCCCAGACGCTCTCCGGTGTGCTCTTCGCCGCCGCGCTGGTGCGCGAGCGGGTCGCGCTGCGGCCCCGGCCCCGGGTGATCGGGCAGCAGTTGGTGCTCGGCCGTGACCTGCTGGTGCGCGGCATCGCGTTCCAGGCGAGCTTCCTGTCCGCGACCGCTGTCGCGGCCCGTTTCGGCGCCGCCGCGGTCGGGGCGCACCAGATCGCCGTACAACTCTGGTTCTTCACCGCGCTGGTGCTGGACGCCCTCGCGATCGCCGCGCAGGCGCTCGTCGGCGCCGCGCTCGGCGGCGGCGACGCGGCCGGCGCGCGGTTCCTCGCCCGCCGCGTCGCGCTGCTCGGTGGGCTGTGCGGCGTGGCGTTCGCGGTGCTGATCGCCGCCGGCGCCGGCGTCGTGCCGTCGTTGTTCAGCTCCGATCCGCTGGTACGCGACCAGGCCATGGTGGCCTGGCCCTGGCTGGTGGCGCTCCAGCCGATAGGCGGCGTGGTGTTCGCCCTCGACGGCGTGCTGATCGGCGCCGGGGACGTGCGCTACCTGCGCAACCTCACCATCGTGGCCGCGTTCGGCGCGTTCCTGCCGGCGATCTGGCTGGCCTACGGACTCGACCTCGGGCTGGGCGGGATCTGGGCCGGGTTGACGCTGTTCGTGGTGCTGCGGCTGGTCGCGTTGCTGCTGCGGCTGCGCTCCGGCGCCTGGGTGGTGGTAGGCGCGGTCCGCTGACCACGGCCCGTCCCGGTGGCCGGGCTCAGCACGAGACCGGCAGGCGGATCGGGTGCGCCGGGTCGTAGAGCTTGTCGGGGTCCTCCGGGGGCGGTGGGGCGTCCGGGTCCGCCCGGCCGGGGCGGATCAGTCCGTGCCGGATGACGTCGCAGTCCACCCCCCACGCGTAGCTCGACATCCGGTGCAGCCACAGGCCCCGGTCCGACCGGACCACGTCGCCGGCGCGGGGCAGGCGCCAGACCACCTCGTCGTGCAGCACGACGACGGAGTGGCCGGTGCGCGAGTCGAGGTCTCGGAAGCCGTAGACCCAGACGACGTTGCCGGTCACCTCCAGCGTCCGCGCGCCGCCCTCGTCCCGGACCCCCCGGTAGGTGACGGTGCCCTTCGCCCGGGGTGGGTCCGGGGTGAGCCGGGCGTCCGGGGCCAGCCGGGTCGCGTAGGTCTCGATGGTGGCGGTGGACCAGTCCTTGCGTACCAGCTCCCGGGCGGCCGGGGCGAAATGGCGCAGGAGCGGGGTCGGGCTGTCGCCGGTCATGAACGCCCGGTCCAGGCGGGCGGTCAGCATCGTGGCGCGGACCCGGGCCAGCCCGGCCGACACCTCGGCCGCGGTGAAGCCGTCCGTCGGCCGGGCCACGGGCCAGGTGATCCCGGCCGGCCCCGCCGGCCAGTCCGCCGCCGGGGTTCCGGCGAAGACGCCCGGCGCCGGCGCGCTCGACGTCCCGGCCGCCGGGGACGCCGCCCCGTCGGCCGGGGGCGTCGCGGCGGCCGGGCGGCGGAACTGCCGGTACCCGTATCCGCCCGCGCCCAGCAGGGCGGTCAGCAGGATCAGGACCCCGGCGGCGGCCAGCAGCCGGCGGGCCCGGCGCCGGCACCAGATGCGCAGCCGTACGACGGGGCCGGGCCGGATCTCCCGCTCCAGCCGGTGCAGCCAGTCGGGGTAGCCGTCCGGCCCGGCGTGGTCGGCGGCGGGGCGCTCAGGCGTCATGGCGGACGATCCGGTGGAAGAGGCGGAGCGTGCCCACCGGACCGGTCGGCGGATCGGTGCTCATCGTGGGTTCCTGTCGATCGCGGGGGTGGCCTGGCGCGGGGTCAGCACGTGTCCGGCAGGTCGAGGGTCTTGTCCGGGTCGAAGACCGCGTCCGGGTCCGGGTCGGCGGGACCGCCGAACGAGGGCTCGCCGAGCGCGAGCAGGCCCTTGTCCCAGGCCGCGCAGTCGATGTTGGAGGCGTACGAGTCGGACTTCTCGATCCAGAGTCCGACGGAGCCGGGACGCACGTCGCCGGGGTGCGGCACGCTCCATACCACGGTGTCGTGCACCACCACGACACCGTCGCCCGGCACCGTGCTCGCGGTGGGGAAGGCGTACGCCCAGACGAAGTTGGCGGTGATCGCCAGGATCCGGATGCCGTCGCGGTCCCTGGTGGCCCGGTAGCTGACCCGGCCCTTGACCCGGGGCTGGTCGGCGGTGAGCCGGGCGCCGGGGGCCAGCCGGGTGGCGTAGCTGCCCGCCTCGCCGGAGGGGAAGTCGTCCCGCAGGTCGGCGCGGGCGTCCGGCGCGAACTGGCGGACCAGTCGTTCCGGGTCCTTCGCGGTGAAGAACGCGCGGTCCAGCCGCGCGGTCACCATGGCCCTGCGCACCTTGGCGAGCGCGTCGGTGACCTGCCGGGCGGTAAACGGGCCGGTCCGCTTCGCCGGTGGCAGCGCGATCCCGGCCGTGCCCTGCGGGAAGCCGGCGGCCGGGGTGCCGTCGAACGGCCCGCCGGCCGGTGGCGGCGACGCCGAGGTGACGGCCTGCTCGCCGCTCGGCGGGCTGACCGTCGGGTAGGCCACCGGGGCGGCCCGCCACCGCTGGTAGCCCTGGTAGCCGACCGTGGCGACCACCCCGGAGCAGGCCAGCAGCAGCACCGCGACGCCGGCGCCGAGCAGCTTGCCGGAGTGCCGCCCCAGCGCGATCCGCGTGCGGTCGGCGCGGCCGGGCTCGACGTCCGGGGCGGGCTGCCGGAGCCACTCGGGGACCGGGCCGAGCGACTCGCCGGACGGGTCGCCGGCGGGACGCGGTTCGGGGGTGGGGCGGTGATCGGTCATCAGGCTTCCCGGGGCGGCGGGGCGAGGGCGCATGATCTTGACACCCCGTTGACCGGGGCGGTATCCCCCGCAGGGTCGATCACCGGCGTCTGGCAGGCTTGGCGGTCGTGAGCGCAGACGGTCTGATCGTGGTCGACAAGCCCGGCGGCATGACGTCGCACGACGTGGTGGCCCGGATCCGCCGGCTGGCCCGGACCCGCCGGGTCGGGCACGGCGGCACGCTGGACCCGATGGCCACCGGCGTCCTGGTGATCGGCGTCGGCCGGGCGACCCGGCTGCTCACCTACGTGATCGGGGCCGGCAAGAGCTACACCGCCACGATCCGGCTGGGCCAGGCCACGGTCACCGACGACGCCGAGGGCGACGTGATCGCGACCACGCCGGCCGGCGCGGTCACCGACGACGCGGTACGCGCCGCGCTGGCGCCGTTGACCGGCGAGATCGACCAGGTGCCGAGCGCGGTCAGCGCCATCAAGATCAACGGAGAGCGGGCGTACAAGCGGGTCCGCGACGGGGAGGCGGTCGAGCTGCCGGCCCGACGGGTCACCGTGTCCCGACTCGACGTGCGGGAGATCCGCCGGGACGTCCCCGATGTGGTGGACGTGGACGTGGACGTGACCTGCTCGTCCGGGACGTACATCCGGGCCCTGGCCCGGGACGCGGGCCTGGCGCTCGGGGTCGGCGGCCACCTCACCGCGCTGCGGCGTACCGCGGTCGGCGGCTTCGGCCTGGCCGAGGCGGCCACCCTGGCCGAGTTGGAGGAGCGCGCGCCGGAGGTGGTGAACCTGCCGCTGGACGCCGCCGCTGGGCGGTTCTTCCCGCGCCGGGACGCGACCGAGGCGGAGGCGCGGACGCTGTCGCACGGCGGGCCGCTGGCCCCGGCCGGCATCGCCGGCCCGTACGCGGTCTTCGGCCCGGCCGGCGGCGTGATCGCTATCGTCAGCGAGCGGGACGGGCGGGCCCGCGCGGAGATCGTCCTGGCCCCGGCCTGACGGCGCGCGGTCGGACACGGGAGGGGAGCGGCATGCAGCGGTGGCGGGGGTACGAGGCGGCGCCCGGCGGCTGGGGACGCTCGGTGGTCACCATCGGCGTCTTCGACGGCGTGCACCAGGGGCACCAGGCCACCATCGGGCACGCCGTGGCGCGCGCCCGGGAACTCGGCGTCCGGTCGGTGGTGGTGACGTTCGACCCGCACCCGGCCGAGGTGGTGCGCCCCGGCTCGCACCCGGCGGTGCTCACCGAACCGGCCCGCAAGGCGGAGTTGATCGAGGCGCTCGGCGTGGACGTGCTCTGCGTGGTGCCGTTCACCGCCGAGTTCTCCCGGCTGCCGGCCGAGGCGTTCGTGCACGACATCCTGGTCGAGCACCTGCACGCCGCGCTGGTGGTGGTCGGCGACAACTTCCGGTTCGGGCACCGGGCGGCCGGCGACGTGGCCCTGCTGGAGCGGCTGGGCCGCACGTTCGGCTTCGGCGTGGAGGGCGCGCCGCTTGTCGCGGAGGCGGGCACGGTCTTCTCCTCCACGTACATCCGGTCCTGCGTCGACGCGGGCGACGTGCGGGCGGCGGCGGTCGCGCTGGGCCGGCCGCACCGGGTCGAGGGCGTGGTGGTCCGCGGCGACCAGCGCGGACGTGAGCTGGGTTACCCCACCGCCAACCTGCTGACCCACCGCTACGCGGCGGTGCCCGCCGACGGGGTGTACGCGGCCCGGCTGGTGCGTCGCGGCGGCGACCCGCTCGCGGCGGCGGTCTCGATCGGCACCAACCCGACGTTCTCCGGCCGGGAGCGCCGGGTGGAGGCGTACGCGCTGGACTTCAGCGGTGACCTGTACGGCGAGCGGCTGGCCCTGGACTTCGTGGCGCACCTGCGCGAGCAACGGACGTACGACGCGATCGAGCCGCTCGTCGCCCAGATCGCCGAGGACGTGGAGCGCACCCGCCGGGTGGTGTCCTGACCGCGCGCCGGGCCGGGGCTGGTAGGCTGACGGAGACGTCGGCTGACCGACGGGGGCCTCGCGTGCCTGCACGACGCCGCGGGTGCGAGGAACCGGTCCGTCGCACCGGTCATCACGACCGCTCCGACGAACCTCATCGAACCACCCACGAAACAGGGAGAACATGGCGCTCGACCAGGAAGCCAAGGCCAAGATCCGCCAGGAGTACGCGACCGCCGAGGGCGACACCGGTTCGCCGGAGGTGCAGGTCGCGGTCCTGACCAAGCGGATCGCGGAGCTGACCGAGCACCTGAAGGTGCACAAGCACGACCACCACAGCCGCCGTGGGCTGCTGCTGCTGGTCGGCCGGCGCCGTCGGCTGCTCAACTACGTCCAGAAGAAGGACATCAACCGCTACCGGTCGCTCATCGAGCGGCTCGGCCTGCGCCGATGACCTGACGGGGGAGTGGCCGCTCGGCCGCTCCCCCGTTCCGGTACCACCAGAACCAACCCCGGCCGCGCGACGACCCGAGAGGGAGCCGTCCAGCACCGGTCTCCGGTAGTGGCCCCCGGGAATCCCGGCAGATGCCGGCCCACCCGGGCGCTTCGATCGAAGACCGGCCGCCTGAGCAGTTCCCGTGTCGTCGGCCGACGACGCGAAGGAGCACCACAGCACATGACCGAGACCAACCTCGGCACCGAATCCCGCACCGCCGTGATCGACAACGGGTCCTTCGGCACCCGTGAGATCACCTTCTCCACCGGCCGGCTAGCCCGGCAGGCCGCCGGCTCCGTCGTCGCCCAGCTCGGCGAGACGGTCGTCCTCTCCGCCACCACCGCCGGCAAGCAGCCGCGCGAGTCGTTCGACTTCTTCCCGCTGACCGTCGACGTCGAGGAGCGGATGTACGCCGCGGGCCGGATCCCCGGCTCGTTCTTCCGCCGCGAGGGCCGGCCCAGCGAGGACGCCATCCTCACCTGCCGGCTGATCGACCGGCCGCTGCGCCCGTCGTTCGTCAAGGGCCTGCGCAACGAGGTCCAGGTCGTCGAGACCGTGCTGGCGCTCGACCCGCAGCACCCGTACGACGTGGTGGCCATCAACGCCGCCTCGATGTCGACCAAGCTCTCCGGCCTGCCGTTCTCCGGCCCGATCGGCGCGACCCGGGTCGCCCACGTGGACGGCCAGTGGGTCGCCTTCCCGACCCTGGAGGAGCTGGCCCGGGCCACCTTCGACATGGTCGTGGCCGGTCGCACCCTGACCGACGGCGAGGTCGCGATCATGATGGTCGAGGCCGAGGCCACCCCGAACGCGGTGGCCCTGATCTCCGACGGCGCCACCGCGCCGACCGAGGAGATCGTGGCCAGCGGCCTGGAGGCCGCCAAGCCGGCCATCCGTGAGCTGTGCCGGGCGCAGAGCGAGCTGGCCGAGGTCGCCGCCAAGCCGGTCAGCGAGTTCCCGGTCTTCCTGGACTACTCCGACGACGTCTACGACGCGGTGGCCGACGTGGCCCGCGCCGACGTCACCGAGGCCCTGAAGATCGCCGGCAAGGCCGACCGCGAGGAGGCCCTGGACCGGATCAAGGCCAAGGTCGCCGAGGAGCTGACCGGTCGCTTCGAGGGTCGCGAGAAGGAGCTGTCCGCCGCGTTCCGCTCGCTGACCAAGTCCGAGGTCCGCAACCGGGTGCTGCGCGAGCAGGTCCGCATCGACGGCCGCGGCCCGCGTGACATCCGTCCGCTGAGCGCCGAGGTCGGCGTGCTGCCGCGGGTGCACGGCTCGGCGCTGTTCGAGCGCGGCGAGACCCAGATCCTGGGCGTCACCACGCTGAACATGCTGCGCATGGAGCAGATGGTGGACACGCTGTCCCCGGAGAACCGCAAGCGCTACATGCACAACTACAACTTCCCGCCGTACTCGACCGGTGAGACCGGCCGGGTCGGCTCGCCGAAGCGTCGCGAGATCGGTCACGGCGCGCTGGCCGAGCGGGCGCTGATCCCGGTGCTGCCGTCGCGCGAGGAGTTCCCGTACGCGATCCGGCAGGTCTCCGAGGCGCTCGGCTCCAACGGCTCCACCTCGATGGGCTCGGTCTGCGCCTCCACGCTGGGCCTGCTCTCGGCCGGTGTGCCGCTGAAGGCGCCGGTCGCCGGCATCGCCATGGGCCTCATCTCCGACGAGGTCGACGGCAAGACCCAGTACGTGACGCTGACCGACATCCTCGGCGCCGAGGACGCGTTCGGCGACATGGACTTCAAGGTCGCCGGCACCCGTGACTTCGTCACCGCGCTGCAGCTCGACACCAAGCTCGACGGCATCCCGTCGGACGTGCTGGCCGCCGCGCTCCAGCAGGCGCACGAGGCCCGGCAGACCATCCTCGACGTGATGCAGCGGGCCATCGAGACGCCGGCCGAGATGTCGGACTACGCGCCGCGGGTCACCACCGTCAAGATCCCGGTCGACAAGATCGGCATGGTGATCGGCCCGAAGGGCCAGACCATCAACGCCATCCAGGACGAGACCGGCGCCGAGATCTCCATCGAGGACGACGGCACCATCTACGTCGGCGCGACCAACGGCCCGTCGGCCCAGGCCGCGGTGGACCGGATCAACGGCATCGCGAACCCGACCCTGCCGAAGGTGGGCGAGCGGTTCCTCGGCACGGTGGTGAAGACCGCCGCGTTCGGCGCCTTCATCTCGCTGCTGCCGGGCCGTGACGGCCTGCTGCACATCTCCAAGGTGGGCGACGGCAAGCGGGTCGAGAAGGTCGAGGACTTCCTCAACGTCGGCGACAAGGTCGAGGTGGAGATCGCGGACATCGACGCCCGCGGCAAGATCTACCTGGACAAGATCCGTCCGGAGGGCGCCGAGGCGCCGGCCGCCGGTGAGGCCGCTGGTGGCGAGCGTCCGGCCGGCCGGGACCGCGGCGGCGACCGTGGCCCGCGCGGTGACCGTGGTGGCGACCGCGGCGGTGACCGTGGTGGCGACCGTGGCGGCGAGCGCCGCTCGGAGGGTGGCGAGGGCGGCGACCGGCCGCGTCGCCGCACCCGGCACAGCTGATCACCGACCGGCCCGGGTGACGTACGCGTCGCCCGGGCCGGCCCACGGCTCCAGGTCGCGTGGCGAGCTGGAGCCGTCGTTCGTCCCACCCCCCTTCGTGGCACGGAGAGCAGGTCTGTCGTGAGTTCGTCCTCCCCGGCACGGGCGGTCACCCGCACCCTCAGCGACGACCCGCTCGGCGGCACCGTCCGCCGCACCGTGCTCCCCAGCGGACTGCGGGTGCTCACCGAGGCGATCCCGGCGATGCGCAGCGTCTCGTTCGGCATCTGGGTGGCGGTCGGCTCCCGGGACGAGACCGGGCCGCAGGCCGGCGCCGCGCACTTCCTGGAGCACCTGCTCTTCAAGGGCACCAACAAGCGCAGCGCGCTGGAGATCTCGGCCGAGATCGAGGCGGTGGGCGGCGAGACCAACGCGTTCACCACGAAGGAATACACCTGCTACTACGCGCGGGTGCTGGACGAGGACCTGCCGCTGGCCATCGACGTGATGTGCGACGCGGTCGCCGACTCGGTGCTGGCCGCCGCCGACGTGGAGACCGAGCGCGGCGTCATCCTCGAAGAGATCGCCATGCACGACGACGAGCCCGGTGACGAGGTGCACGACCTCTTCGCCCGCGCGGTCTACGGCGACCACCCGCTGGGCCGGCTGATCTCCGGCACCGAGGAGACGGTCACGCCGATGACCCGGCGGCAGATCCAGGGCTTCTACCGCAGCCGCTACACCGCGCCGCAGATCGTCATCGCCGCCGCCGGCAACCTCGACCACGCCGCAGTGGTCAAGCTGGTCCGGCAGGCGCTGCGCGGCACCCCGCTGGACACCGACCCGGCCGCGCCGGCGCCGCACCGGGCGACCACCCCGGCGGTACGCACGAAGCCGGCCACCACGCTTGTCGAGCCGAAGGAGACCGAGCAGGCGCACGTGCTGCTCGGCTGCCCGGCCATCGACCGCACCGACGACCGGCGCTTCGCCCTGGGCGTGCTCAACAACGTGCTCGGCGGCGGCATGTCCAGCCGGCTGTTCCAGCAGATCCGGGAGCAGCGCGGGCTCGCCTACTCGGTCTACTCCTACGCCAGCCAGTACGCCGACAGCGGCGTGTTCGCCGTCTACGCCGGCTGCGCGCCCGGCAAGGTCGACGAGGTGCTGGACCTGACCCGCGCCGAGCTGGCCCGGGTGGCGGCCGAGGGCGTCACCGAGGCCGAGCTGGCCCGGGGCAAGGGGATGAGCAAGGGCTCCTTCGTGCTGGGTCTGGAGGACACCGGGTCGCGGATGAGCCGGCTGGCCAAGGGCGAGCTGCTCTACGGCAACCTGATGCCCGTCGACGAGCTGCTGGCCCGGGTAAACGCGGTGACGCTCGCCGACGTGAACGACCTGGCGGCCGAGCTGCTCGCCCTTCCGATGTCGCTGGCCGTGGTCGGCCCGTTCGACTCCGGCGCGTTCACCGTCGGTCGCTGAGCCGGCCGACCGGCGGGTGGGGCGCGTCCCGATTGGGATAGGTTGTGCCCCGTGACTGACGTGCGGGAGAAGGACCCGGCCCAGGCGGCCCGGGTCGGCGTGCTGGGTGCCCGGGGCCGGATGGGCATGGAGGTCTGCCGGGCGGTCGAGGCCGCCGACGACCTGGACCTGGTCGCGGGTGTCGACCAGGGCGACGCGCTCGACGCGGTCGCCGACGCCGGCGTGGTCGTCGACTTCACCACCCCGGACGCGGTCATGGACAACCTGCGCTGGTGCGTCGACCGGGGCATCCACGCCGTCGTCGGCACCACCGGCTTCACCGAGCAGCGGCTGGACGAGGTGCGGGGCTGGCTGGCCGACCGGCCCGGGGTGGGCGTGGTGATCGCGCCCAACTTCGGCATCGGCGCGGTGCTGATGATGCAGTTCGCGGCCCGCGCGGCCCGGCACTTCGAGTCGGTCGAGATCGTCGAGCAGCACCACCCGCGCAAGCTGGACGCGCCCAGCGGCACCGCCACCCACACCGCCCGCCTGATCGCGGCGGCCCGCGCCGAGGCCGGGCTCGGGCCCGCGCCGGACGCCACCCGCGACGAGGTGGCCGGCGCCCGGGGCGCCGACATCGACGGGGTACGCGTGCACGCGGTCCGCGCCACCGGCCTGGTCGCCCACCAGGAGGTGCTGTTCGGCACCACAGGCGAGACGCTCACCATCCGGCACGACTCGTACGACCGGGCCTCGTTCATGCCCGGCGTGCTGCTGGCGGTGCGCGAGGTCCCCCGCCGGCCCGGCCTCACGGTCGGCCTGGACGCCCTGCTCGACTGACGCCTGTCGCGCGGCGCCCGGCAGGTGCGCAACGGCGATCAAGCGACACCGCACCCGGCGGGTGCAGGCTGAACGCATGAACCGGAACGACGGACTCACCGGCCTCCTCGACGTCCTGCAGGCCGCGCTCGACGATCCGGCGGCGAGCCCGTCGGGTCTGGCCGCACGGGTCCACCTGTCCCGGTTCCACTTCGACCGGCTGGTCGCCGCGGCCACCGGGGAACCGCCGGGCGCGCTGCGTCGACGGCTGCTCCTGGAACGTGCGGCGCACCGGCTCGTCACCAGCGACCGGACCGTCCTCGACATCGCGGTCGAGGCCGGGTACGGCTCGCACGAGGCGTTCACCCGCGCCTTCCAGCGGTCGTACGGCTTCGCCCCGACCGCGGTCCGGCGGCGTCCGCCGCTGGTCTTCCGCGAGCTGGAGCTGCCCTGCCCCAGCGGCGTCCACTTCCAACCGCCCGGTGGCCTGCGGCTGCCGGCCGCACGTCAGGAGACCCCGATGAACGTGCTCCAACACCTGGTCGACCACCACGTCGAGACCCTCACCGCGATCATCGACCGCGCGGGCGGCCTCGACGAGGAGGTGCTCGACCGGCCGGTCACCGTGTCCGTGGAGACGATCGACGACGACCCGACGCTCCGCTCGCTGATCAACGCGATGGTCACGCAGGAGGAACACTGGCTGTCGGCGCTGCGCGGCGGCGACTGGCCGGACGAGAGCGACAGGTCGGTGCGCGGCCTGGCCGCCCGGCACGCGGTCGCCGGGCGGGACTGGCGGGCCTTCGTGGCCCGGACGCTCGCCGACGGCACCCTCGCGGACACCTTCGTCGACACCACCTGCGCGCCGCCGACCACCCACACGCTGGGCGGGACGATCGGTCACGTGATCACCTTCGCCGCGGTCCGCCGGACCATGGCGATCGGCGCCCTGCGCAGCGCCGGGGTCACCGACCTCGGCGCCGGCGACCCCCGCCCGTACCTCGACCACGCCGCCCGGGCGTAAGGAGGGGCCCCCTGTTAACGCATTCTGCATAACAGGGGGCCCCTGCTAACCCGCCCTATGGTCGGCGGGTGGGGGCGGTCCTAGGCTGGCGATCATGATCGACTCTGGAGAGCGTGACCGCCTCGGCCGCCTGGTGACCCTGCGGCCGGTGGGCGACGACAACTGGCGGCCGGTGGCCGACGTGGCGCCGCGCGACGACCAGCGCGGCTTCGTGCCGGCCCTGGCCGCCCGTTACCTGCTGCTCACCACGCACTCGGACGTCTGGACCTCGCTCGCCGTCTACGCCGACGACGCCGTGGTGGGGCACGTCATGTGGGGTGTGGACGACGACGGCTCCCGCTGGATCGGCGGCATGGTGATCGACGCCGCCGAGCAGGGCCGGGGCCTGGGCCGCGCCACGGTGCGCACGCTCGCCGGCCGGCTGGCCGAGGCGGGCCACCCGATCCGCCTGAGCTACCACCCCGACAACACCGCGGCGGCAGCCCTCTACACCTCCCTCGGCTTCCACCCGACTGGCGCCATGGAGGACGACGAGTTGGTGGCCGAACTCCTCCCGTCCTGACCCGCCCACCCGCCGCGCGAGCCGTCGATCATGAAGTTGGCGGCAGTGGGGGAGATCCACGAGACCGCCAACTTCATGATCGACGCGCGGGCGCGGGGGTGAGGGGGGTGCGGGGGGTGGGGATGTGGGCCGGTTTGAGAGAGGGCGGGAGGTCGGTCAGGGTGGGGTGGCCGGTGTGGTCGACGGACGCGGTGACCGGGGTGCCGGCGATGCGCAGGTTCGAGGCGCTCAGCGCGCCCAGTTCGGGGCCGGCCAGCGGACGCAGGTCGACCCGGCCGTTCGGCACGTCGGGGTAGACGCCCAGCCCGGCCTGGAGCAGCAGCACGGACGCCGCCGCCGACCAGGCCTGCGGCCGGCAGGCGGCCGGGTAGGGCACCGGCCGGCCGAGCGTCGCCCGGTCGTCGCCGCCGTACAGCTCGGGCAAGCGGTAGTCGAACGCCTCGGCGGCGGCGAGCAGGCCGTCGGCGAGCCGGAGCGCCGCCGCCCGGTGTCCGCCGCGGGCCAGGCCGGCGAGCACGATCGCGGTGTCGTGCGCCCAGATCGAACCGCAGTGGTACGACAGCGGGCTGAAGCCGGCGTCGTCGGTGGACATGGTGCGCAGCCCGAAGCCGCCGGCCATCGCCTCGGTGGAGAGCAGCGCCGCGACCTGGGCCGACTCGGCGTCCGACAGCAGCCCGGTGCCGAGCAGGTGGCCGATGTTGCTGGTCAGTGAGTCCACCGGGCGCTTGTCCCGGTCCAGCGCCAGCGCGGGTTGCGGGCCGTGCCGGCCGTCGACCCAGAACGTGGACCGGAACCGCTCGGCGAGCCGGTCGGCGTGGTCGCGCCAGCGGTCGGCGCCCGGGCGGCCGAACGCGTCCAGCAGGTTCGCCCCGTCGGTGGCCGCCTGGTACGCGTACCCCTGCACCTCGGCCAGCACGATCGGCGGCGCGGCCAGCCGGCCGTCGCGGAAGCGCACCGCGTCGCCGGAGTCCTTCCAGCCCTGGTTGGCGAGGCCGTGGCCGGTGGTGTCGACGTACTCGACGAAGCCGTCGCCGTCGGCGTCGGCGTGCTCGCCGAGCCAGCGCAGCGCCGCCTCCAGGTGGGGCAGCAGCGCCTCGACCTCCTCGGCGGGCAGGCCCCACCGCCAGGCGTCGTGCAGCAGGTTGACCCAGAGCATGGTGGCGTCGACAGTGCCGTAGTAGGCCGGCGGCAGCCGGAGTCCCTCGTTCGGGGCGAACTCGTGCCGGCGCAGCTCGTGCAGGATCTTGCCGGGTTGCTCGCCGGTGGCCGGGTCGACGCGGGTGCCCTGCCGGCGGGCCAGCACCCGCAACGTGCCGGCGGCCAGGTCGGTGCCGAGCGGCAGCATCATCCGGGCGGCCCAGAGGCTGTCCCGGCCGAACAGGGTGAGGAACCAGGGCACGCCGGCGCCGAGGAAGACGTCCTCGGGGTGGGCGGGTTCGGCCAGCCGTAGCCCGCGCAGGTCGGCCAGGGAGCGGTCGAGCAGCCGAAGCAGGCGGCGGTCGTCGGCGTCGGCGCGCGGCTCGGCCCAGCTCGCGTCGGGCGGGGCGGCGGTCACCACGGCCCGGGGGTCGGTGACGGCGAGCCGCCAGCGCAGCGTGACCGAGGTGCCCGGGTCGACGGTGACCGGCCAGCTCAGGCGCGGGGTGACCGCGCGCTCACCGGCGGCGTCCACGGTGGCGTCCTCGCCGGTGACGGTGACGGTCAGCCCGTCGGCGGCCCACCGGACCCGGCCCGGCTCGTCGGTCCCGGCCGCGAGCGGGACGACCGCGTGCCCGATCTTGACCTGCTCGATCGGCGCGAGGTCGCAGGCCAGGTCGACGGTGACGGTGGTGCGGACCGGCTCGGCGGCGGTGGAGGAGACGACGATCTCCTCGGTGAGCCCGCGCGGGCCGGCCTGCCGGGTGCGCTCCACCCGGACGGTCGGGTCGGGGGTGGGGTCGCCGAGCCAACGGGCCAGGCTGACGAAGCGGGCGTGGTGCGGACCGGTGGCGCCGCCGGCGATCGGCTCCGGCTCCCGCCCGTCGAGGCGCAGTTCGGCGTGGGAGAGCACCCGGGCGTCGGCGTGGAAGACGCCCTGGACGCCGCGCGGCCGGAGCTGACCGGCCGCGTCGCCCAGCGCGCTGGTGGGGGCGTGCACCACGCCGACCAGGTCGTGCAGCAGCGGTTGGAGGTGGCGTTCGGTCACGGAGGGACTCCTGGTGCTGATCGGTGGCGACGGACGTCTTGACAGATGGCCGTGGCCGGGTGCACAGTGCGAAACATTCCAGAAACTTTGAACGTTCTAATCCTGCCCCATCGGGATTGGATCGTTCAAGGCGGCGAGAGGGATTTCGTGGGAGAAAAGGTAACCATCGCAACGGTGGCCCGGCACGCCCGGGTCAGCCGGCAGACCGTCTCCAACGTGCTCAACGCGCCGCACATCGTCCGCGAGGACACCCGGCAGCGGGTACGCGAGGCGATCGCCGCGCTCGGCTACCGGGCCAACCAGGCCGCCCGGCAGATGCGGACCGGGCGGTCCCGCCTCATCGCCGTCCGCATCGAACCCACCCGCGACGGCATCAACGGCTCGGTGCTCGACCGCTTCCTGCACGGCCTCACCGAGACCGCCGACGCC
Organism: Micromonospora sp. NPDC051300; assembly: GCF_044455315.1. Lineage (NCBI taxonomy): Bacteria > Bacillati > Actinomycetota > Actinomycetes > Micromonosporales > Micromonosporaceae > Micromonospora > Micromonospora sp. NPDC051300. Next base: position 17,208 of record NZ_JBITEP010000009.1, read on the forward strand.
ACCGGCTACCGGGTCATGCTCTACACCGCCCGCGGCGACGAGCAGGAGATCGCCACCTACGACGACCTGCTCGGCGCGTACGACCTGGACGCGTTCGTGCTCACCGGCACCAAGCACGGCGACCCGCGCACCGCGTGGCTGGCCGAACGGAACGTGCCGTTCGTGACCTTCGGCCGGCCCTGGGACACCCCCGAGGCGCACCCCTGGGTCGACGTCGACGGTGCCGCCGGCACCGCCCAGGCCACCCGGCACCTGCTCGCCGCCGGGCACCGCCGGATCGCCTTCCTCGGCTGGCCCGCCGGCTCGGGAGTCGGCGACGACAGGCGCGCCGGATGGCGTACCACGATGGCGGAGGTCGGCCTGGACGGCGCCGCGCCGGACCGCGCCACCGAGGACGGCATCGCCCAGGGGGAGCGCGAGTCGCGCGCGCTGCTCGCCCTCGACGCGCCGCCGACCGCGGTGGTCTGCGCCAGCGACTCGCTCGCCCTCGGCGCGTGGCAGGCCGCCCGGGACACGGCGACCGACCTCGCCGTCGTCGGCTTCGACGACACCCCGGTGGCCGCCGCGGTCGGGCTGAGCAGCGTCAGCCAACCGCTCGGCGAGGCCGCCGCCCGCTGTGTCGAGCTGCTCACCGGGCTGCTCGACGGACAGCAGCGCGACCCCCGACTGCTGCTGAATCCCTCGCTGGTGCTCCGGCACTCGGCGTGATCCCATCCCCCACCAGGAGAGACAGATGACCCCTCGGATTCTCACCCGGGCCGCGGTGGCCGGCATCGCCGCCGTCGCCCTGCTCGGTTCCGCCGCCTGCGGCAGCGGCTTCGACGACTCGGCCGACGACGCCAAGCAGTCCAGCGGCCCGGCCAACCTGCAGATCCTGATCGGCTCGTCCGGCGACGCCGAGACCAAGGCCGTCAAGGACGCCGCCGCCGCGTGGGCCGGCTCCTCCGGCAACAGCGCCACCGTCACCCCCGCGCAGGACCTCACCCAGCAGCTCGGCCAGGCGCTCGCCGGCGGCACCCCGCCGGACGTGTTCTACGTCGACGCGGCCCGCTTCGCCGACTACGCGAGCGTCGGCGCGCTGGAGCCGTACGGCGACAAGGTGAACAACTCCGACGACTTCTACGAGAGCCTGCGCACCGCGTTCACCTACGACGGCAAGCTCTACTGCGCGCCGAAGGACTTCTCCACCCTCGCCCTGCAGATCAACACCGACCTGTGGGCCAAGGCCGGGCTGACCGACGCCGACGTGCCGACCACCTGGGACCAGCTCACCGCCGTCAGCCAGAAGATCAAGGCGAAGGGCCAGGTGGCGATCGCGCTCGGCGACACCCGGGACCGCATCGGCGCGTTCCTGGTGCAGAACGGCGGCTGGCTGATGAGCAAGGACGGCAAGCAGCCGACCGCCGACACCCCGGAGAACCTCCAGGCGCTGCAGTACGTCAAGTCGCTGCTCACCAACGGCTACGCGAAGTTCCCGAAGCAGCTCGACTCCGGCTGGTCCGGCGAGGCGTTCGGCAAGGGCAAGGCCGTCATGACGATCGAGGGCAACTGGATCAAGGGCGCCCTGCAGAACGACTTCCCGAACGTGAAGTACAAGGTGGTGCCGCTGCCGGCCGGGCCGAAGGGCCAGGGCACGCTCTCCTTCACCCAGTGCTGGGGCATCGCCGCCAAGTCCAAGTACAAGGAGCAGGCGATCAAGTTCGTCGAGGCGATGACCGCCGGCGAGCAGCAGATCGGCTTCGCCAAGGCGTTCGGCGTGATGCCGTCCCGCCAGTCGGTCCGCGACCAGTACACCGGCGCGTTCCCGGCGGACAAGCCGTTCATCGACGGCGTCGAGTACGCCCAGGGCCCGGTCAACGCGCCGAAGATGGACAGCGTGCTGCGTGACCTGGAGGCCGGCCTGCAGGGCCTGGCCACCGGCGACCCGAAGACCATCCTGGCCAACTTCGACAAGAACGCCAAGGCGGCGCTCGGCGGCTGAGGTGTGAGGCGGGGCCCCTTATTAACAGACGTGTGTTAACAAGGGGCCCCTCCTTACACCTCCCACGAGCGAAGGAGGAGGGAATGGCAACGGACACGCTCGCCGCGCCGGGCACCGCGCCGGCCGGCCGACCGCGCCGCCGCCCGGGCGGCACCCGCAGCAACGAGAACCTCGCCGGCTGGCTCTTCGTCGCACCGGTGATCGTGATCCTCGGGCTCTTCATGCTGCTGCCGATCCTGATGGCGCTCTGGGTGAGCCTCACCGGCTGGAACGGCCAGGGCAGCCCGTTCACCGGCGACGTGCCGTTCGTCGGCGGCGACAACTACGGCCGGCTGTTCACCGAGGACGGGCTCGCCCGCCGCGACTTCATGACCAGCATCCGCAACAACATCTACTACGTCGGGATCGTGGTGCCGGTGCAGACCGTGCTCGCGCTCGGTCTCGCCCTGGTGGTCAACAACCGGCTGCTCAAGGGGAAGGCGTTCTTCCGCAGCGCGTTCTACTTCCCCTCGGTCACCAGCTCGGTGGCGATCAGCGTGGTGTTCCTCTTCCTGTTCGCAAACTCCGGCGCGGTCAACCGGCTGCTCGGCCTGCTCGGCATGGACGGGCCGGAGTGGTTCGCCGACGGCCGCGGCGTGCTGCACCTGCTGTTCGGCGCGTTCGGCGTGGACGCCCCGCCGGCCGCGCTCACTTCCGGCGGCCCGTTCGGGCTGACCTGGTGGGACTGGCTCTCCGGGCCGAGCGTCGCGATGACGTCGATCATCTGCCTGGTCATCTGGACCACCTCCGGCACGTTCATGCTGATGTACCTGGCCGCGTTGCAGAGCGTCCCGGTGGCGCTCGACGAGGCCGGCATGCTCGACGGGGCGAGCCGCTGGCAACGCTTCCGCTACGTCACCCTGCCGCTGCTCAAGCCCACCACGTTCCTGGTGGTCACGCTGGGACTGATCGGCTCCTGGCAGGTCTTCGACCAGGTGTACGTGATGAGCCAGGGCGACCCGGCCAAGACCACGCTCACCCCGGCGTACCTGTCGTACCGCACCGCGTTCCGGGACTTCGACTACGGCTCCGGCGCGGCCATCTCGTTCGTGCTGTTCCTGATCATCATCGTGCTCACCCTGTTCCAGCGCCGGCTGATGGCCGACCGGGACGGTCCCCGGCGTGGCCGGTGGTGGCGTCGACGCGTACCGGAGGGGTCCTGACATGGCCGTGCTGACCGACCGGCCGGCGCCCGTCGCGCGCCGCGCCGACCGCGGGCCGCGCGCCCGGGTCAACCGGATCCTCGGGTACGCCGTCCTGATCTTCTTCGGGCTGGTCTTCCTCTACCCGTTCGTCATCCAGCTCGCGAACTCGCTCAAGACCGAGCCGGACGCGGCGGCCAACCCGCTCTCGCCGTTCCCCGACCCGCTCACCCTGGCCGGCTTCGACCGGATCTTCTCGGGCACCAACTTCCCGCTCTGGCTCGGCAACTCGCTGCTGGTCACCGTGCTGGTGACGCTCGGCCGGGTGTTCTTCGACTCGCTCGCCGGTTACGCGCTGGCCCGACTGCGGTTCCGTGGCCGGGCCGGGCTGTTCGCCGCGGTCATCGCGGTGATGGCGGTGCCGGGCGTGGTGCTGCTGATCCCGAAGTTCCTGGTGCTCAAACAGATCGGCCTCTACGACAGCTACGCCGGCCTGGTGGTGCCGCTGCTCGCCGACGCGGCGGGCGTCTTCATCATGAAGCAGTTCTTCGAGTCGATCCCGGTGAGCATGGAGGAGGCGGCCCGGATCGACGGGGCCGGCGTGTTCCGCACGTTCTGGTCGGTGGTGCTGCCGATGGCCCGACCGGCCCTGATCACGCTGACCATCCTGTCGTTCCAGGGCTCCTGGAACGAGTTCCCGCACAGCCTCGTCTCGGTGCAGAACCCGGATCTCTTCACGCTGCCGCGTGGGCTGGCCGACCTGGTCAGCGGCTCACTCGGCAAGGGCACGCAGTATCCGCTGAAGCTCGGCGCGGCGCTGCTGGCCACCATCCCGGTGGCGGTGCTCTTCGTGATCTTCCAGCGCTACTTCGTCCGGGGCGCCAACGAGGGGGCGGACAAGGGCTGACGGACGGCGGCCGGCGGTCCCGCCCCGTGCCGGGACCGCCGGTCTGCGCCGTCAGACGTCAGACCGGCGGCCGGCCGGAAACTCATCGCTGCGCCGGCACCTTTTCCTCCGGCACGGCGACGTGCAGGCGGAGCTGCGGAACCAGCATGTCGTCCACGTCCAGCGCCCGGGTCGCGCCGTCCGGCTCCCAGCCGGTCGAGCCGAGGAACGCGCGGGTCGCCGCGTCCGCGTCGAACGCCCACGCCACCGCCCGGCCGAAGCCGTCCGCGCGCCAGTGCTCGACCGCGGCGGCGAGCAGCCGGCTGCCGTGCCCGCGCCGGCCCCAGCGCGGCTCGACCAGCAGGTCCGTCACCGCCACCACGCCGGACGCGAGCGCGTCCGCCGGCTCACCCGGGGCGAGCGCCTCGGCGTCGGCCGGACCGGAGGCGGCGAACCCCACCAGATAGGATTGCGCGGCCTGTTCGACGGCGACCAGCACCCGGTGCGCGCCCGAGGGCGGCTCCTGCACCGCCGCGCCCCACCGCCGGGCGAGGTACGCCTCGTCCAGGTTGTCGAGCACGTGCCGGGGCAGGATCCGGCGGTACGCGACCCGCCAGGTCGCGAGCTGGATGCGGGCGATCTCGGCGACGTCCTCGGGACGCGCGGGGCGGACGTAGCCTTCAGCCATGGCACGTGAGCCTACGCAGGGCGAGGAGGGTGACGGTGGCGCAGGGTGCCGGGCGGACGACCGCGCAGGTCGTCGCCGTGGCGGCGCTCGCCGCGGCGGTCACCGTGTTCCTCTCCGTGGCGGCGGTCCGGCACGGCTTCTTCGACCTGCGGGTCTACTACGGCGCGCTGACCTACTGGACGCGTGACGGCGGGGAGATCTACGACTTCCTCAAGGCCGGCACCCAGTACGGCTTCACCTACCCGCCGTTCGCCGCGCTTGTCATGCTGCCGATGGCGTACCTGCCGTGGAACGCCGCGATCGTGGTCAGCGTCGCGGCGACGGTCGTGGTCAGCGCCGTGGTGATCTGGTGGCTGCTGGACCCGGTGGCCCGCCGCTCCGGCTGGACCCGGTGGTTCACCCTCGCGGTCGCGCTCTGCCTGGTCGCCGCGTACGAGCCGATGCGGGAGACGGTCAACTTCGGCCAGGTCAACATGCTGCTGCTGTTCCTGGTGGCGGTGGACCTGCTCCGGCTGCTGCCGGCCGGCAACCGCTGGGCCGGCGTGGGCATCGGCCTGGCCACCGCGATCAAGCTGACCCCCGGCATCTTCATCGTCTACCTGCTGGTCACCGGCCGCTGGCGGGCCGCCGCGACAGCGGTCGGCTCGGCCGCCGTCGCCACCCTGGTGGCCGCCGGGCTCTTCCCGGACGCCTCCCGGGAGTTCTGGACCGAGGCGCTGTGGAACACCGACCGGGTCGGCGAGCTGGCGTTCGTCTCCAACCAGTCGCTGCGCGGGGTGGTGGCCCGGCTCGACCCGGAGCACCCGAGCACGGTGGCCTGGCTGGTGCTCGTGCTGGCCACGCTGGCGATCTGGGGCTGGCGGTGCCGGGCGGCGGTGGCCGCCGGCGACGAGGCCACCGGCCTGGCCCTGACCGGCGCGGTGATGTGCCTGGTCAGCCCGGTGACCTGGGTGCACCACCTGGTCTGGCTGCTGCCGGGGCTGATCCTGCTCGTCGACAACGGCATGGCGGCGCCCGCCCGCGGCCGCCGGCGCCGCGTGCTGCTGGCCGCCGCGCTGATCGGGTACGCGCTGCTGTGCAGCCGGATCGTCTGGTCCTGGGAGAAGGACTTCACCGGCGTGGACGGCTTCCTGGGCAGCAACACCTACGTCTGGATCAGCCTGGCGCTGCTGCTCGCCCTGCCGATCCGGCGCGGGGCGACACCGGCGCGCCCGGACGGGCCGGCGCGCCCGGTCGACCCGGCCGGGTCAGCCGTCGATCCGGCCGGTGTAGCGCAGCTCGCGCAGGACGACCGGGTCCCGCCCGCCGTGCAGCGGCACCGGATAGGCGGACTCCTCCCCGTCCGGTGAGTGCCCGGCCCGCTCGTAGAAGCGGCGGGCCCGCGCGTTGTCGGCGAGCACCCAGAGCCGATACTCCGTCCACCCCCGCTCGGCCAGGCCGGCCCGGGCCGCCGCGAGCAGCGCCGAGCCGGCGCCCGACCCCCAGTGCGCCGGCTCCAGGTAGATGGCGAGCAGTTCCCCGTGCGCCGGGTCGAGGTCGCCGCGGTCCTGGTTGTTCCGGTACGGCCCGAACGTGGTGAAGCCGGCGACCTCCCCGTCGGCCTCGGCGACGAGCGTGGTGAACGGGTGCTCGGGGTCGGCCGTGCCGAGGTCGCGGCGGCGCTGCGCCCAGGCGCGCGGGTTGAGCCGGTTCAGCACCTCGTCCGGCATGATCCCGGCGTACCCGGCCTGCCAGCCGTGGATGTGCACCCGGGCGACCGCCTCGGCGTCGTCCGGCTCCTCCCGACGGATGGTCAGCACCTGTCCGTTCTATGCCCCGACGGGCGAGGGGTCCAGCCGCCGCTCCGTCCGTGTCGGAGGAGTGGATTAGGGTCGCCGACGATGGCCGCACCGGAATCGCTCTCGCTCGCCCAGGCCCGCCGGGTCGCCCTGGCCGCCCAGGGCTTCGCCGACCCGACGCCCACCGGCGTGCCGACCCGCCGGCACCTGCGCCGGGTGCTCGACCGGGTCGGGCTGATCCAGATGGACTCGGTCAACGTGCTCCAGCGCGCGCACTACCTGCCGCTCTACAGCCGGCTCGGGCCCTACCCGACCGCCCTGCTCGACACCGCCGCCTACCGCCGTCCCCGCGAGCTGTTCGAATACTGGGCGCACGAGGCGTCGCTGGTCCCGGTCGTGCTGCACCCGGCGCTGCGCTGGCGGATGGCCAAGGCGCGCGACGACGCCTGGGGCGGGATGCGCCGGATCGCCCAGGAGCAGCCCGAGCTGGTGGCGTGGGTGCGCGACGAGGTGGCCGCCCGGGGCCCGCTCACCGCTGCCGAGATCGAGCACGACGCGCCCCGGGAGACCGGCAACTGGGGCTGGAACTGGTCGACGGTGAAACGGGCGCTGGAGTTCCTCTTCTGGGCCGGCGAGGTGACCGCCGCCGACCGCACCAGTTCGTTCGCCCGCCGCTACGACCTGCCCGAGCGGGTCCTGCCGGCGGCGGTGCTGGACGCGCCCACCCCCACCGACGCGGACGCGCACCGCACCCTGGTGGCGATCGCCGCCCGGTCGCTCGGCGTGGCCGCCGAGCCGGAGCTGCGCGACTACTTCCGGCTGCCGGTGGCCGGGGCCCGGCAGGCGCTCGCCGAGCTGGTCGAGGCGGGCGAGCTGACCCCGGTCACCGTGCAGGGCTGGCGGCAGCCGGCCTACCTGCACGCCGAGGCCCGGCTGCCCCGCTGGGTGCGGGGCAACACCCTGGTCAGCCCGTTCGACCCGCTGGTGTGGGAGCGGGCCCGCGCCGAGCGGTTGTTCGGCTTCACCTACCGCATCGAGATCTACGTGCCGGCGCCCCAGCGGGTCCACGGCTACTACGTGCTGCCGTTCCGGCAGGGCGAGCGCTTCACCGCGCGGGTCGACCTGAAGGCCGACCGGAAGGCCGGCGTGCTGCTGGTGCCGGCCGCGTGGGCCGAGCCGGGCGTCGACGTGGGGGAGACCGCGATGGCGCTCGCCGTCGAGCTGCACCGGCTCGCCGGCTGGCTCGGCCTGGACGCGGTCGCGCCGCCCGCCGCCGGCGACCTCGCCCCCGCGCTGACCGCCGCGTTGGTGGGCGTGGCGGGTGTACGGTGAGCGCGTGACGAGCGTCGACCGGCCTGCCACCGCGCCCGCCCCGTCCGACGAGGCGCCCGGGCACACCGCCCCGCACGTGCCGGTCGGCCCGGCCGCGCCGCACGCGCCCGCCGGCGCTCCCGGGCAGCCCGGTGCGCCGTGGCCGGCCGGGGTGGCCTACCAGCCGGTCGAGCCGGACCGGTTCACCCGGGCGGTGCTGCGCCTGCACGCCCGCGCCCCGCGCTGGGCGGTGCCTCTGGCCGCGCTCGGCTGCGTCGGCCTCGGCATCACCTACGCGTTGATCAGCGACCCCACCCAGAGCGACCCGGACGCCCGGCCGACCTGCCTGCTCAAGCTCACCACCGGGCTGGACTGTCCGGGCTGCGGCGGCACCCGCGCCCTCTGGTACGTGCTGCACGGCGACCTGCCCGCGGCGGCCCGGCACCACTTCCTGTTCGTGTTCGCGCTGCCGTTCCTGGCCTGGCTCTTCGTCGCCTGGGCCGGCAACCGGGCGTTCGGCTGGCGGCTGCCCGAGCCGCGGTTCAGCCCGACGGTGCTCGGCGTCTTCCTGGCCGCCTGGGCGGTCTTCTCGGTGGTCCGCAACCTGCCCTGGGCGCCGTTCCCCTCGCTCTACGTCTGATCGCTGCGGGTCGGCGCCGCTCGGGTTCGGCGCTGCTCCGCGACCGAGCGTGGGTGACCACCCTCTGCTTTCGCGCGGTATACCTGTCAGTCATCATTATGACTCTCAGGTATACCGCTTTCTGGGCTCGGCGAGACGTCGGCCACGGGGCCGGCCCCAGGTGCTGGTCGGCCGCGTGCCCGATTTCCTCGGCGGGCGGGCGGCAACTACAGTCCTCGGCATGCCGGAGATGGTGCAGCCCCAGGTCAAGCTGATCGCGTGGACGCAGTTCCAGGCGCCGGACGAGGTGCCCTGGTCGACCGACGCCGACGGTGGGCAGGCGCTCGCCGAGTTCGCCGGTCGGGCCTGCTACCAGAGCTGGAAGAAGCCGAACCCGGCGACCGCGACGAACGCCGGCTACCTGGCGCACATCCTCGACGTCGGCCACCTGAGCGTGCTGGAGCACGGCTCGGTGAGCTTCTACTTCAGCGGTGTCTCGCGGTCGTTCACCCACGAGCTGATCCGGCACCGGCACTTCTCCTACTCGCAGCTCTCCCAGCGCTACGTACCCGAGCGGGACGCGGCGATGGTCGAGCCCGCGGTGATCGCCGAGGACCCGGAGCTGCACAAGCGGTTCGTCGAGGCGTCCGAGGCGGCGGTGCGGGCGTACACCGATCTGCTGGAGGGGTTGGAGGCCCGCTTCGTCGACGAGCCCAACCCGACGCTGCGCCGCAAGCAGGCCCGGCAGGCGGCCCGGGCCGTGCTGCCGAACGCGACCGAGACGCGGATCGTGGTGACCGGCAACTACCGGGCCTGGCGGCATTTCGTCAAGATGCGCGCCACCGAGCACGCCGACGTGGAGATCCGCGAGTTGGCCGTGGAGTGCCTGCGCCAGCTCCAGGGCGTGGCGCCGAACGTGTTCGCCGACTTCGTGATCTCCACGCTGCCGGACGGCACCGAGGTGGCGGCGTCGCCGCACGCCGAGTGACTCGTCGCCCTTCGCCGCCGGGGCACCGGTGCTCGTCCGCTAGGTTGTGAACATGACGCACGACCACTCCGCCGCCGTCGACCGAGGCCCGTCGCGCCCGTTCGGGCGGGTGATCACGGCCATGGTGACGCCGTTCACCCCCGACGGCGCGCTCGACCTCGACGGCGCGGCCCGGCTGGCCCGCCACCTCGTCGACGAGCAGGGCAACGACGCGCTGGTGCTCAACGGCACCACGGGCGAGTCGCCGACCACCACCGACGCGGAGAAGGAGACCCTGATCCGCGCCGTGGTCGAGGCGGTCGGCGACCGGGCCCGGATCGTCGCCGGGGTGGGCACCAACGACACCCGGCACACCGTCGAGCTGGCCGCGCAGGCCGAGAAGGCCGGCGCGCACGGCCTGCTGGTGGTCACGCCGTACTACAACAAGCCGCCGCAGGCCGGGCTGCTGCACCACTTCACCACCGTCGCGGACGCCACCGGGCTGCCGGTCATGCTCTACGACATCCCGCACCGCTCCGGCGTGGCGATCGCCACCGAGACGCTGGTGAAGCTCGCCGAGCACGGGCGGATCGTCGCGGTGAAGGACGCCAAGGGCGACCTGATCGCGACCTCGGAGGTGCTGGCCCGCAGCGACCTCGCGTTCTACAGCGGCGAGGACGCGCTGACCCTGCCCGCCCTGGCGATCGGCGCGGTCGGCGTGGTCGGCACGTCCACCCACTTCACCGGCGCGGCGACGAAGCAGATGATCGAGGCGTTCGACGCGGGCGACACCGCCGGCGCGCTCGCGCTGCACCGCCGGCTGCTGCCGCTCTACACCGGAATCTTCCGCACCCAGGGCACGATCCTGGTCAAGGCCGGGCTCGCCGCCCAGGGCCTGCCGGCCGGCCCGGTGCGACCGCCGCTGGTGCACGCCACCGGCGACGAACTGGCCCAGCTGCGCGCCGACTGCGCCGCGGCGGGGCTGCCCCTGCCCGAATGACCCGACGACACGACGGACGCCGCACGACGGCGTCGCAGAATGAGGTGACGCGTGACCGAGGCGCACATCGAGGGTGAGCTGCCCCCGCCGCTGCCGGAGGGCGGCCTGCGGATCATCCCGCTCGGCGGACTCGGCGCCATCGGCCGGAACATGACCGTCTTCGAGTACGACGGCAAGCTGCTCATCGTCGACTGCGGGGTCCTCTTCCCCGACGTCGAGCAGCCGGGCGTGGACCTGATCCTGCCCGACTTCGGCCCGATCCTGGACCGACTGGCCGACGTGCAGGCGATCGTGCTCACCCACGGCCACGAGGACCACATCGGCGCGGTGCCGTACCTGCTCGCCCACAAGCCGGACATCCCGCTGGTCGGCTCCCAGTTCACCCTGGCCCTGGTCGAGGCGAAGCTGGCCGAACGGCGGATCCAGCCCTACACGCTCACCGTGCGGGAGGGCGGCCGGGAACGGCTCGGCCCGTTCGAGTGCGAGTTCTTCGCGGTGAACCACTCGATCCCGGACGCGCTCGCGGTGGCCATCCGCACCCCGGCCGGCCTGGTGCTGCACACCGGCGACTTCAAGATGGACCAGCTTCCGCTGGACGGCCGGATCACCGACCTGGCCGGCTTCGCCCGGCTCGGCGCCGAGGGCGTCGACCTGCTGCTGTCCGACTCCACGAACGCGGAGATCCCCGGCTTCGTCACGCCGGAGCGGGAGATCGGGCCGGTGCTCGACTCGATCTTCGCGAAGGCCAAGGGGCGGATCATCGTCGCCTCGTTCGCCTCGCACGTGCACCGGGTGCAGCAGGTCTTCGACTCGGCGGTGGAGCACGGCCGCAAGGTGGCGCTGATCGGCCGGTCCATGGTCCGCAACATGGGCATCGCCCGCGACCTGGGCCTGCTCAACATCCCGCCCGGTCTGGTGGTCAACATCGAGGAGGCCACCAACCTGCCGCCCGAGCAGATCGTGCTGATGTCCACCGGTTCGCAGGGCGAGCCGATGAGCGCGCTCGGCCGGATGGCCAGCGGCGACCACCGGCACATCACCATCGCGCCGGGCGACACCGTGGTGCTCGCCTCGTCGCTGGTCCCCGGCAACGAGACGTCGGTCTACCGGGTGATCAACCGGCTGGCCCGGGCCGGCGCCGTGGTGGTGCACAAGGACGTGGCCAAGGTGCACGTCTCCGGCCACGCCCCGGCCGGCGAACTGCTCTACCTGCTCAACGTGGTGCGGCCGAGCAACCTGATGCCGGTGCACGGCGAGTGGCGGCACCTGCGCGCGCACGCGCGCCTCGGCATCGAGTCCGGCGTCGCGCCGGACCGGGTGGTGCTCTGCGAGGACGGCGACGTGGTCGACCTCGTCGAGGGCCGGGCCAGCCTGGTGGGGCACGTGCGCAGCCGCTACGTCTACGTCGACGGCCTCGCCGTCGGCGACGTCAGCGAGTCGCTGCTCACCGAGCGGCGGATCCTCGGCGACGGTGGTTTCATCGCCACCACCGTGGTGGTCGACTCCGTCACCGGCAAGGTGGTCGCCGGCCCGACCGTCTCGGCCAAGGGCTTCTCCGAGGACCCGGCGGCGTTCAACCCGGTGGTGCCGCTGGTCACCGAGGCGCTCAACCGGGCCGCCGCGGACGGCATCACCGACCCGCACCAGCTCCAGCAGATCGTCCGCCGGACGGTCGGTCGGTGGGTCAACGACGCGTACCGTCGCCGTCCGATGATCGTCCCGACCGTGGTCGAGGTCTGACCCGACAGCTTCGCGCGCCGGTCCACCGCCCGCGGTGGGCCGGCGTCGTCGCTTTCCGGGTACGCCCCGACACGCTCCGTCGAAATCCCGCGGCGCCGTTCAACCGATCGGCGTACGTCTCCGTACTCCCGGTCGACAGGCGTGCCCCCGCGCCCGTCGGGAGGAGCGTGGCGGATGGACCGCAGACGGATGACAGCCATCGGCGTCGTGGTGGCGGCGGCCGGACTGACGGCGGCGGTAACGCTGCCGTCGTTCGCCGGTGAGGAACCCCGGCGGGCCGCCTCGGCGGCCGACGGCGTCGCCCCGGAGGTCCTGGACGCGCTCGGCCGTGACCTCTCGCTCACCCGCGAGCAGGCGGTACGCCGGCTGAGGACCGAACGCTGGGCCGCCGGCACGGTCACCCGGCTGCGCACCGAACTGGGCGCGGACTACGGCGGTAGCTGGCTCAGCGACGACGGCGCCACGCTCAACGTGGCGGTCGCCGACCCGGCCGCCGAGGCCCGGGTGACGGCCACCGGGGCGGTGCCGAAGCCTGTCGCGCGCGGCGTCGCCGAACTGGACGCGGTGAAGACGCGGCTGGACGCGGCCGGCGCCGACGCCAGCCCGGACATCGCCGGCTGGTACGTCGACGTGGCCAGCAACTCGGTGGTGGTGGTCGCCCGGCCCGGCGCGGAGGCCGCCGGCCGCCGGTTCGCCGCCGCCGGTGGGACGGGAGCGGCCCCGGTCCGGGTGCGGACCGCCGACGAGACGCCCCGGCCGCTCTTCGACGTGCGGGGCGGCGACGCCTACTTCATCAACGACGCCGGCCGCTGCTCGGTCGGCTTCTCGGTGGTCGGCGGCTTCGTCACCGCCGGGCACTGCGGCCGGCCGGGGGACCGCACCACCGGGTCGAACCGGGTCGCCCAGGGCACGTTCTCGGCCTCCTCCTTCCCCGGCGACGACTGGGGCGTGGTGAAGGTCAACGGCGACTGGACGCCGCAGGGCGTGGTGAACGACTTCAACGGCGGCACGGTGCCGGTGAACGGCTCCACCGAGGCCCCGGTCGGCGCCTCGATCTGCCGCTCCGGCTCCACCACCGGCACCCGGTGCGGCGTGGTGCAGGCCAAGAACGCGACGGTCAACTACCCGGAGGGCACGGTCACCGGGCTGACCCGCACCGACGTCTGCGCCGAGCCGGGCGACTCGGGTGGCGCGTGGCTCTCCGGCGACCAGGCGCAGGGCGTCACCTCCGGCGGCTCCGGCGACTGCACCCGGGGCGGCGTCACGTTCTTCCAACCGGTCAACGAGATCCTCCAGCGCAACAACCTGACGCTGGTCACCGCCGGCGGCCAGCAGGCGCCCGCGGAGCCGCCCGCAGGTGGTGGCGAGACCGCCCCGCCGGCCAGCACGCCGCCCGCCCCGCCGGCCGCCGACACCGAGTGCGCCGGCCAGGTGAGCCGGACCGGCCGGATCGCCGCCGGCCGCGTCCAGGTGCAGCCGGACGGCCGCTTCTTCCGGGTGGCCGGCGGCGCGCAGGAGGCGTGCCTCGCCGCGCCGGCCGGCGCGCGGATGGTGCTGGAGCTGCAGCGCTTCACCGGCGGCACGTTCCGCACCGTGGCCCGCGCCGACAACGCCGACGGCATGGCGAAGCTGACCGCCGACACCCCGGCCGGCGCCTACCGCTACCGGGTCGTCGGCCTGGCCGGCTCCGGCGAGTACACGCTGGCGTTCTCCGCCCGCTGACCGCCGCCCGGCGGCCCCACGGACCGCGGCCCCCGACTCCCACCGCCCGGTGGTCGGGGGTCGCGCCGCGTCGGCGGCGCAGGTCCTTCGGGCACTCCCACCGCCCGGTGGTCGGGGGTCGCGCCGCGTCGGCGGCGCCGTGGCGGGGCAGCGCGACGGGCGGCCGGCCTCTAGTCTCCTGTGTGGACATCAACGGGGGTGGGCATGGCGAAGCGCGGGATGGCGGCGACGGTCGGTGCGATGGTGGTCCTGGGGCAGGTGCTGCTCGGGGGCGCCCCGGCGGGCGCCGCCGAGGCGAGCGGGGGCCTGCTGGCTTCCGGCTACGACACGACGCAGCGCCTGGATCCGGTCACCGGCCAGGCGCTCGGGGTGGTCGGCGCCGGTCAGGACGCCACGGTCAGCCGTTCCGGCCGCCTCGCCTACGTCCGGGACGTCGACCCCTGTCACCCGGACGTCGAGGGGTGCTTCGGCGCGAACGATCTACTGGTCACCGCGCGCGACGGCACGCGGGAGCGGGTCCTGGTGCACAACACCAACGCGCAGGGCGGGGTGTCCTGGCCCGACTGGTCCCCCGACGGTAGGTGGATCACCTACTACTGGGGCACGCCCGGCGAGCGCGGGCTCAACATCGTCAACGTCGACGGCACCGGCAACGACCAGTTGGTCCAGGTCGGCGGGCCGGGCACGTTCTCGCCCGACGGGCGCTCCATCGCGTATGTCAAGGACGGCGACGTGGCCGTGATCGACCTGGAGACGCGGGAGTCCCGCGCGGTGACCGCCGACGGGCTCGCCCAGTTCTCCCCGCCGGACTGGTCGCCCGACGGCCGGACGATCGTCTACGCCGGCCAGTCGGAGTTCCTCACCGTCCCGGCAGCCGGGGGGCCGTCGACGCACGCCGGCATCTGGCCCAATGCGCTGAGCGACGTCTTCGCGCCGGTGTTCGCTCCGAACGGGCGGAAGGTCGCCTTCACCGCCACCGAGGCGTCGTCCGACCCGGACCTGCCGGGCACCCGGCGCGTCTTCACCGCGCGGGTGGACGGGTCGAGACTGCGCGCGGTGGCGGACCTGGACGCGGAGTTGACCGACTGGCTGCGCGGGCGCGGATAGCTCGCGCCGTTCCCGGCGCGGGCGACGGATCCGCCACCGCCGGGGGGGCACCGCTCTCGCCCCCGGCCGGCCTCCGACCGCAACCCGCACGCGCGTCCGGGGGACGTGACCGGTCGTGGGCGGATCCTTCCGCCGACCGACGGCTCCCGGTCATGGCAGCGCGGCGACCGCGTCGGCGTAGGCCGTTCCGGTGCGGATCGCGGCGGCCACCAGCACGACGAGCTGAGCCGGGGCGACGCCGCAGGACAGGTCGGTGGTGATGCCGGCGGCCAGCACCAGCGTCTGGTCGTCGGGCTCGTGCACGTAGGCGGCGGGTAGCAGCCGGTCGTGGTTCCAGACGTTGCAGAACGCGTACGCCTCGGCGCGGCGGGCGGCCGGCAGTCGGCGGGTCGCCACCACCCGGGTGTGCAGCACGTCGCCGTGCCGGCCGAGCCGCCGGAACTGGATCGTCGCCTCGCCCCACCGCCCGACCAGCGTGCCGTCCGGCTCCACCGTGTACGCCTCGTCCCGGGCGTCCAGCACGGCGGCGAGCAGCGCCCCGTCGAGCGGGGCCGGCTCCTCCGGGTCGGGCGGGCCGGGGTCGGCCGGGTCGACCGTCGGCTCGTCGTCGAACTCGCTCTCGGCGGCCAGCGACACCGGCCCGGCGAGCGGCCGCTCGGCCAGCCAGGAGGCGATCCGCCCGGACTGGTGGCCGGTGCCGTTGCGGGCGTCGAAGCTGCCGGCAAGTGCGGTCGCCAACGCCTGGAGCTGGGCCCCGAGCGTGGCGACGTCCACCTCGGCCGCCGGGCGGGGACCGTGCCCGGGGCGGTGGATCCGCCGCCCGCCGAGACCGGCCTCGGCGGCCAGCCCGCAGAGCAGCGCGCCGGCCGCGGCGAACTCCATCGCGGACAGGTCGTCGGCCGGGTGGTCCAGCCGGGGCAGTTGCTCGGTCAGCAGCTCCAGCCCGCGGTGCAGGTATCCACCCAGCGCGCAGAACCGCAGGTGCGCGGCGAGCAGCGGGAACGCGGTGCGCTCCCGGCGGTGCCGGCGGTACGCGCGGACGTGGGCCCGTGCCGCGTCCTCCACCGCGCCGGTGCGCAGCCAGGGGAGCAGCCCGGTGGCGAGCGACCGTTCGGGTTGGTCGGTGCAGCCCGCCGGATCGGCGCTGGCCAACGCCGCCAGCGCCTCCTCCGGTTCGCCCCAGCCGGCCAGCAGCTCGGCCCGCCGCGCCGGGGCGCACCCTGGGCACCCGCCGACCGGGTCCGCCGGGTCACCGGCGGTCCACCGCGCGTACGCGTCCCGGGCGGCCGGCTCGTCGCCGAGATGGTCGGCGAGCCGGCAGCGCAGCTCGGCGACCGGCGAGGCGTCCGCGCCCAGCTCCTCGGCGAGCGTGTCGAGCAGGGACCGGGCCTGGTCCAGTCCCACCCTGGGGGTGCCGAAGAGCGCCTCGACCGCCTGCCGCTGGTGCCGGCGCAGCCGGGTCAGCTCGTCGGGCCGGGTGTCGAGCAGCCCGGGGTGCCGGGCCAGCGTGGCCCGCAGGTGGCCGACCTGCTCCACGGTCCGCCACCGCTCACCCAGGTGCAGGTACGCCTCGACCAGCGCGAACCGCGCGGAGAGGGCGGTACGTGGGTCGCCGGTGGCGTCGGCGCGGGCGGCGATGCGCGCCAGCTCGGCGCAGCGTTCCTCGCCGTCGGGGCGGTCCCGGGCGTCGGCGAGCGCGGCGGCCAGCCCCCGGTCGCGGGCCGTCGTCATCGGACCGACCCGTCGGGCAGGTCGGCGACGGCGTCGGCGAGCTGGCAGCCGGTGGTGACGCCACAGTCGACCAGCCGGTCGAGCTGGTGCGGGGTCACCCCGCGTTCCAGGTCGGTGGTGACCTCGCCGCAGACCTGGGCCGTCCCGTCGTCGGCGACGTGCACGTACGCCTTGGGCCAGAGCCGGTCGTGGTTCCAGGTGTTGCAGAACGCGTGCAGCTCGGGCACGCGTTCGATGCCGAACCGGGGCGCGGTGACGGTGCGCACCTGGAGCAGCTCGCCTGTCGCGCCACGACGGTGGAACCAGATGAGACTCCGCTCCCAGCGGCCGACCAGGGCGCCGTCGGGCTCGGCGACCACCGCGTATCCCCGGTGGGTCAGCACGGCGGCGATCAGCTCCCCGGTCAGCGGGCGCAGCGCCCGCGGGTGCCCGGCCAGCGGACCGTCCTCGATCTCCGGCGACGCCATCGGGCATCCCTTCTGAGGCGAATAACACAAACGACGGTCCGATCCGTGCTGTGACACGCGGACACGACCCGGAAAAGCGGCGTTCCGCCGGGTACCGCCGTTACCGTGACTCTATGGCGGGCCGTACCTCTCAGGCGAGCCGGCGGCGCGGCGCGTCGTCACGTGGCTCCACGAACAACCGTGCCCGTCAACCGGCGAAGAAGGCGGCGCGCAAGCCCGCGCGGCGGCGACCGGCCCGTGGGCCGAGCCCGGCGGCGTTCGTCGGCGGCGCGGTCAACGCGCTGTGGATGGGGCTGGCGCACTCGGTCGGCTGGGCGTTCCGGGCCGCCGGCCGGCAGGCCGCGTCCACCCGGGAGCTGGACCCCGAGCATCGCCGCGACGGCGCGGGCCTGTTGCTGTTCGGGCTGGCCATCCTCGCCGCGGTGGGCATCTGGGGCGGTGGCGCCGGCCCGGTCGGCAGGCACCTGGCCGACACCGTGCGCCTCTTCGTCGGGGCGATCTCGATCGTGCTGCCGGTGCTGCTGATGGTCGGCGCGTGGCGGCTGATGCGGACCCCGGTCGACCCGGAGCACCGCGGTCGCGGCCTGGTCGGCTGGGGCTCGATGCTGCTGGCCACCGCCGCGATGCTGCACATCGGGCAGAACCCGGTCGACGAGGTCCAACGCGACTACGCCGGTGGCCTGGTCGGCGCCGGTGTGGGCGACCTGCTGAAGTCGGCGGTGACCGCCTGGGTGGCGATGCCGCTGCTGGTCCTGCTGCTGGTGTTCGGCCTGCTGGTGGTCACCGCCACCCCGATCAACCGGATCCCGGAGCGGCTCGGGTTGCGGGCCGACCCGTCCGCGCCCGGACTGGCCGAGGAGGAAACCGACGAGGTCGAGGCGCCGCCGAAGCCGGCGCGCCGGCGGCCGGCGAAGCGGCTCCCGCCGCCGATGGACCCGCCGGAGCTGGACCCGGACGACGAGCTGGCCGGCGTCGACCTGCAGGACACCATCGTGCTGCCGCGCAAGATGCCCAAGGTGCCGGCGAACCGCAAGCCGGTCGAGCCGCCGGAGCACTCGCCGCTGCCCACCCGCGCCGAGCAGCTCGCGCTGACCGGGCTGGCCGGCGACTACACGCTGCCGCCGGCCAACCTGCTGGGCAGCGGGGCCGCGCCGAAGACCCGCAGCAAGGCCAACGACGAGGTGATCGCGGCGCTGACCGGCGTCTTCGAGCAGTTCGACGTGGACGCCGCGGTCACCGGCTTCACCCGCGGCCCGACCGTCACCCGCTACGAGGTCGAGCTGGGGCCGGGCGTCAAGGTCGAGCGGATCACCCAGCTCTCCCGCAACATCGCGTACGCGGTGAAGTCGCCGGACGTGCGGATCCTCAGCCCGATCCCGGGCAAGAGCGCGGTCGGCGTGGAGATCCCGAACACCGACCCGGAGAACGTGTCGCTCGGTGACGTGCTGCGCTCGCGCGCCGCGACCAGCGACCACCACCCGATGGTGGTGGCGCTCGGCAAGGACATCGAGGGCGGCTACGTGGTGGCCAACCTGGCGAAGATGCCGCACATCCTGATCGCGGGCGCCACCGGCGCCGGCAAGTCGTCGTGTCTGAACTCGCTGCTGGTGTCCGTCCTGACCCGGGCCACGCCGGACGAGGTGCGGCTGCTGCTGATCGACCCGAAGCGGGTCGAGATGACCGGCTACGAGGGCATCCCGCACCTGGTCACGCCGATCGTGACAAACCCGAAGAAGGCGGCCGACTCGCTGGAGTGGGTCGTGCGCGAGATGGACATGCGCTACGACGACCTCGCCGCCAACGGGGTCCGGCACATCGACGACTTCAACCGCAAGGTGCGCAACGGCGAGATCAAGGCCCCGCCGGGCAGCGAGCGGGAGATGCGCCCCTACCCCTACCTGCTGGTGATCGTGGACGAGCTGGCCGACCTGATGATGGTCGCGCCGCGCGACGTGGAGGACTCGGTCGTCCGGATCACCCAGCTCGCCCGCGCCGCCGGCATCCACCTGGTGCTGGCCACCCAGCGGCCGTCGGTGGACGTGGTCACCGGCCTGATCAAGGCGAACGTGCCGTCCCGGCTGGCGTTCGCCACCTCGTCGCTCGCCGACTCCCGGGTCATCCTCGACCAGCCGGGCGCGGAGAAGCTGCTCGGCCGCGGTGACGGCCTGTTCCTGCCGATGGGCGCGTCGAAGCCGGTGCGGATCCAGGGCGCGTGGGTGACCGAGCGCGAGATCGCCGACGTGGTGAAGTTCTGCAAGGACCAGCGCGAGCCGGAGTTCCGGCCGGACGTGCTCGCCCCGGCGCAGGACAGCAAGAAGAAGATCGACGAGGACATCGGCGACGACCTCGACCTGCTGGTGCAGGCGGTCGAGCTGGTGGTGACCTCGCAGTTCGGCTCGACCTCGATGCTCCAGCGCAAGCTGCGGGTCGGCTTCGCCAAGGCGGGCCGGCTGATGGACCTGATGGAGACGCGGGGCGTGGTCGGCCCGTCCGAGGGCTCCAAGGCCCGCGACGTGCTGGTCAAGCCGGACGAGCTGGAGGAGGTCCTGGCCGGCCTGCGCGGCGGCGAGGACTGACGCCGGACGCGACGCGGGCCCGCCGGACGACCGGCGGGCCCGTGTGACGTGGCGGCCTCAGTTGGCGAGGATGGCGTAGCTGATGATCATGCCGAGCACGGCGCCGGCGACGCTGGCGGCGGCGGCGTACCAGCCGAGCGGCTTGTCGCCCAGCACCGCGCCGACGATGCCCAGCACGAGGCCGACCAGGCCGAACAGCGGCGGCAGGATGAGGATCGCGATGGCCGCGAAGACGAACGCGATGATGGTGCAGATCCGGGCGGCGCCGCTGCGCGGACGGGCGGTGGCGTGGACGTCGGCCATGGGTTCCTCCGTGGGGTGATCTCTCTCGGTGAGCTGCGGATCACCTACCCCGACCGCGCGGCCGTCCAAACCGGATCGCGCATCGATCAGTGGAAGAGTTTCAGCCCGACCACGCCGGCGACCACCAGCAGCAGGCTGGCGATCCGGGGCAGGTTCGCCGGCTCGCCGAGCGCGAACATGCCGACCAGCGCGGTGCCCACCGCGCCGATACCGACCCAGACCGCGTAGCCGGTGCCGACCGGGATGTCGCGCAGCGCGTACGCCAGGCCGGCCATGCTGCCGACCAGGGTGACCGCGAAGACGGCGGAGGGGAGGGGGCGGGTGAAGCCGGCGCTGCGGTCCAGGGCGATCGCCCACGCGGTCTCCAGCAGTCCGGAGAGCACCAGCACGATCCAGGCCATGATCAGTCACCTCTGACGGGCGGGCCCGGCTGTCGCACCGGGCGGTGGTCGTTTCCGCGGGGCGTCGTGCCTGACCGGGTACGCCCACCACTCGTCCGGGACGGCGCGGGGGCCGTCGTGCCCGACGCTAGCACCGGCCGGGTGGAACCGAGGGCGGGGTGAGAAAGCCCACCATGGCTGGAGTTGACGCGAACTTCAGGTTGCACGATGGGGACATGACCGTGCTCTTCTCCGACGAGGACGTCGCGGCGGCCGTGGACGCCCCGCTCACCGTCGCCGCCATGCGGGACGCGCTGCTCGCCGCGCACGAGGGGCGGCTGATCGCCCCGCCCCGGGCGTCCGCCCCGCTCGGTGGCGGGCGGATGGTGCTCACCGCCGGCCACCTCACCGGCGAGTGGTACGGCTTCCGCTCCTACGACACGTTCGGGCACCCGGAGAGCGGGCAACTTGTCGTGCTGCACGACGCCACCACCGGCGCGGTACGCGCCATCGCCGTCGGCGAGGAGCTGGGCTCGCGGCGTACCGGGGGACTGGGCGGCGTGGCCGTGGACGCGCTGGCCCGGTCGGACGCCGCCACCCTCGGCGTGGTCGGTTCCGGCCGCCAGGCGTGGACCCAGGTCTGGGCCGCGGCGGCGGTCCGGCCGCTGCGCGAGGTGACCGTGCACAGCCGTTCGGCCGCCCGGCGGGAGGCGTTCGCCGCCCGGGTCCGAGCCGAGCTGGGCGTGCCGGCCCGCGCCGTCGGGTCCGCCGCCGCCGCGGTGCGTGACCGGGATCTCGTGGTGCTCGCCACCACCAGCACCGCCCCGGTGCTGGCCGCCGCCGACCTGGCCCCGGGCACGCACGTCAACACCGTCGGCTTCAAGCAGGTCGACAGGCACGAGTTCGGCACCGACCTGCTCGACGCCGCGGACGTGTTGGTCACCGACTCGCCGGGGCAGGCCGCCGCGTACGCGCCGCCGATGCTCGCCGCCGTCGAGCCGTACGCCGGGCGGCTGCGCGACCTGGGCGCGGTGCTGGCCGGCGCGGTCCCCGGCCGGACCGGCGCGGACCAGATCTCGGTGTTCTGCTCCACCGGCCTGGCCGGCACCGAGGTCTTCCTGCTGGACCGCCTGTCCCGCGTGGCGGCTCCGGCGCGGTGAGAGGGGGGCCCTTCTCTACCACGGGCGTTAAGAAGGGGCCCTTCCTTGCACCTGTACCCTCGGATGGTGTCTGATACCTCCTCCTCCGCATCCGACGGGCGCCGCGTCGCGCTGCTGACCCTGGGCTGCGCCCGCAACGAGGTCGACTCGGAGGAGTTGGCCGCCCGGCTGCACGCCGACGGCTGGCAGGTGACCACCGACGGCGAGGGCGCCGACGTGGTGGTGGTGAACACCTGCGGCTTCGTCGAGAAGGCCAAGCAGGACTCGATCCAGACGCTGCTGGCCGCCGCCGACACCGGCGCCAAGGTGGTCGCCGCCGGCTGCATGGCCGAGCGGTACGGGCGTGAGCTGGCCGACAGTCTCCCCGAGGCGCAGGCGGTGCTGAGCTTCGACGACTACCCGGACATCGCCGCCCGCCTGGACGCGGTGGTGGCCGGCGAGGCGATCGACGCGCACACCCCGCGCGACCGGCGTGAGCTGCTCCCGCTGACCCCGGTGAAGCGGCGCGAGGCGGCGGTGTCGCTGCCCGGCCACGGCACCCCGACCCGGGTCGCGCCGGAGACCGACGCGCACACCCCGGCGCACCTGCGCCAGGTGTTGCGGCACCGGCTGGACACCGGTCCGGTGGCCTCGCTGAAGCTGGCCAGCGGCTGCGACCGGCGGTGCGCGTTCTGCGCCATCCCGGCGTTCCGGGGGGCGTTCGTCTCGCGTACCCCGGACGAGCTGCTCGCCGAGGCCGAGTGGCTGGCCAAGACCGGCGTCCGCGAGCTGGTGCTGGTCAGCGAGAACTCCACCTCCTACGGCAAGGACCTGGGTGACCCGCGCGCGCTGGAGAAGCTGCTGCCGCAGCTCGCCGCGATCGACGGGATCGTGCGGGTACGCGCCAGCTACCTCCAGCCCGCCGAGACCCGGCCCGGACTGGTCGAGGTGATCGCCACCACGCCCGGCGTGGCCGCCTACTACGACCTGTCGTTCCAGCACTCCAGCGAGCCGGTGCTGCGCCGGATGCGGCGCTTCGGCTCCACCGACCGGTTCCTGGAGCTGCTGGCCTCGGCCCGCGCGCTCGCGCCGGAGGCGGGCGCCCGGAGCAACTTCATCGTCGGTTTCCCCGGTGAGACGAAGCAGGACGTGGCCGAGCTGGTCCGGTTCCTGACCGACGCCCGGCTGGACGCGATCGGCATGTTCGACTACAGCGACGAGGACGGCACCGAGGCGGCCGGACTGCCCGGCAAGGTCTCCGCCGGCACGGTCAAGCGGCGCTACGACAGGCTCAGCGCGCTCGCCGACGAGCTGTGCTCGCAGCGGGCCGAGGAGCGGCTCGGCTCGACCGTGGAGGTGCTTGTCGACTCGGTCGCCGACGGCGTGGTCGAGGGCCGGGCCGCCCACCAGGCGCCCGAGGTCGACGGCTCGACCACGCTCGTCGCGCCGGACGGCGGCGGCGTCGACCTGGCCGCGCTGCGCCCGGGCGACCTGGTCCGGGCCCGGGTCACCGCGACCGAGGGTGTCGACCTGGTCGCCGTGCCGGATGAGATGATCTCGGCGGCGCCCGGCGCGGCACGGTGACGGCGGGTCCGGACGGAGCGGGGAAGCCACGTGGGGCGATGCCGGACATGACCGGGGCGGAGTCGACGGTGGCCACGCCCGTGCCACTGCTCAACGCGGCCAACCTGCTGACCGCGGCGCGGCTGGTGCTGGTGCCGGTGTTCGCGGTGACCGTCGTCGCGTCCGGGATGACCCACGCCGGTTGGCGGATGGCGGCCTGCCTGATCTTCGTGGTGGCCTCCGCCACGGACTTGGTCGACGGGTGGATCGCCCGCCGCTTCGAGCTGGTCACCTCGCTGGGCAAGGTCGCCGACCCGATCGCCGACAAGGCGCTCACCGGCGCCGCGCTGGTGCTGCTCTCCTGGTACGACCGGCTGCCCTGGTGGGTGACCGTGGTGATCCTGGTGCGCGAGCTGGGGATCACCGCGATGCGCTTCTGGGTGATCCGGCACGGGGTGATCGCGGCCAGCCGGGGCGGCAAGATCAAGACGGCGCTGCAGATCCTGGCGATCACCTGGTACCTCTGGCCGATGCCGGCCGCGCTGGCCCCGGTCGGCCCCTGGATCATGGGGGCCGCCGTGCTGGTCACCGTGGCGACCGGCTTCGACTACGTGGCGCAGGCGCTGCGGCTGCGCCGTCCCGCGCGTTGATCCGGTCAGCCGGCGAGTAAGCCGGCGCGACGCGGGAAGAAGGGGCGGTCATGGAGGACACCGACGCGCGACACCAGCGGCCCGCCGGCAGCCCGGCGGCCTCCGTGGTGCACCGCCTGCACGACCGCGGCGAGACGCTGGCCACTGTCGAGTCGCTGACCGGTGGCCTGCTCGCCGCCGCGATCGTGGAGATCGCCGGGGTCAGTTCGATCTACCGGGGCGGGTTCGTGGTCTACGCCACCGAGCTCAAGGCGACCCTGGCCGGCGTACCCGAGGACCTGCTGGCCGCGCGCGGGCCGGTGGACCCGGACGTGGCCGTCGCGCTCGCCGAAGGCGGGCGGCGGCGCTGCGGCGCGGACTGGGGCCTGGCCACCACCGGCGTGGCCGGCCCGGAACCGCAGGACGGCAAGCCGGTGGGCCTGGTCTACGTGGCGGTCGCCGGCCCGGCCGGCGCCGAGGTGCGCCGGCTCGACCTCGACGGCGGCCGCGACCGCATCCGCACCGCCGCGGTGGTGGAGGCGCTGCGCCTGCTCGCCGAGCGGATCCAGACGGTCCACGACGCGTCGGCCGCCGACCCGGCCGGCGCCGGCCGGCGATGACCGCCGCCCGGCGACCGGTCCGGCGGGATTGGACAGGCGGGGTGGGATGTCGTCGTGGCGGTCAACGGGTACGGTTGCGGGAAGGCTCCGGCGCGGCGCTCGCCGGTCGGGCGCGATGACCCGTTTCAGGGGGAGGTGCGATGGTCCTGCTACGCCGGGTGATCGGTGACGCACTGCGGGCGCGCCGGCAGGGGCAGCACCGCACCCTCCGCGAGGTCTCGTCCGCCGCCAACGTCAGCCTCGGCTACCTCTCCGAGATCGAGCGCGGCCAGAAGGAGCCCTCCAGCGAGCTGCTGGCCGCCATCTGCGACGCGCTCGGCGCGCGCCTGTCCGAGCTGCTGCGCGAGGTGAGCGACACGGTCGCCCTGGCCGAGCAGATGCCGGGCGTGCTGGTGCCGGTGGTCGACGAGCCGGTCGAGTCGACGCCGGTGGCTCCGGCCGCCGTGCGCAAGGCGACCAACCGGGGGGTCCGGCAGGTCACCTCCGACGGCGCGGTGGCCGTCCAGGTCCGGCAGGACTCGCCGCTCAAGGCGACGCTGCGCAGCACCCGGGTGCGCCCCGCCGAGCGGGACGTGGTCTGCGCGGCCTGACCCCGTCGGCTCGCGCATGGTCGCCAGTGGCGCTCGCGTCGTAGTGTTGATCAGGGTCGTACGGGTGCCGGGGTGGCGTCCGACTGGGACGATGTAGGCGCGACGCTACTGAGGGGACGAGGCGGAGATGGCGAACCCGTTCGTCAAGGGTTGGAAGTACCTGATGGCGCTCTTCGGGGCGAAGATCGACGAGCACGCCGATCCGAAGGTGCAGATCCAGCAGGCGGTCGAGGAGGCGCAGCGGCAGCACCAGGCGCTGGTCCAGCAGGCGGCGGCGGTGATCGGCAACCAGCGTCAGCTCGAGATGAAGCTGTCCCGGCAGATCACCGAGGTGGAGCAGCTCCAGGGCAACGCGCGGCAGGCGCTCGCGCTGGCCGACCAGGCCCGGGCGAAGGGCGACGAGACCGAGGCCGGGCGCTACGAGCAGTCCGCCCAGATGCTCGCCACCCAGTTGGTCTCCGGCGAGCAGGCGCTGGAGGACCTCAAGACGCTGCACGACCAGGCGCTCGGCGCGGCCGCGCAGGCCCGCAAGGCGGTCGAGAACAACTCGATGATCCTGCAGCAGAAGCTCGCCGAGCGCACCAAGCTGCTGAGCCAGCTCGAGCAGGCCAAGATGCAGGAGAGCGTGGCCCGCTCGCTGGAGTCGATGTCGTCGTTGACCGCGCCGGCCAGCACCCCGTCGCTGGACGAGGTCCGCGACCGGATCGAGCGCCGCTACGCCACCGCCATGGGCCGGGCCGAGCTGGCCGGCAACTCGGTCGAGGGCCGGATGCTGGAGATCCAGAAGGCGACGCTCGACTCGGCCGGATCGGCCAGACTGGAACAGATCCGGTCGAGCATGGCCGGCGACCAGCTCGGCGGCCGGCAGGAGCGCCCCGCGGTGGGGCAGCAGCAGTCGACCGACCCGGCCGCCGCCGCGCGACTGGACGAGATCCGGGCCAGCATGAGCCGCGAGCGCGGCACCGGGGAGACCACCACCGGCTGACGGACGAGGAGAGCCATGGCGGACGAGCGAGCGCGACACTTCCGGCGGCTGGGCAAGCTGCGGCGTTCGGCCCGACGCTGGAGCGTCCTGGCCGGTGGGCTCGGCGGCGCCGCCGCGGTGCTCACCCCGTACGCCGGGCTGGGCCTGCCGGACGCGGCGTGGGCCGGCGCCGCGGGCAGCGCGATAGCGGTCGCCGTGTGGCGCTGGGCCGACCACCGGGCCCTCGCCGCGGTGCCGGCCCCGCCGGCGCTCGACCCGGCCGAGGCCGCCGCCCGCTCCCGCGCCCGGCTGGTCGCCGCCGTCGAACGGTTGCCGGTCGGTCCGGGCGTCCTCGCCGAGGTCCGCCGGGTCCGCTCCCGCCTGGCGTTCCGCGGCACCGCCGCGGCCGAGCCGTGGACCCGGCTGGACCGGGCCGCGCTCACCCTGGCCGGGCTGGCCGGTCGGCTGACCGGGCTGGCCGAGCCGGCGGTACGGGAGGCGGCCGAGGCGGACCGCTCCCTGCGTGAGCTGGCCGCAAGGGTGGCGAGCGTGGAGGGCGCGGTGAAGCTGGCCCCGCAGGGCCCGCTCGCCGAGGTGCACGCGACGCTCGTCGCGCAACTGCAGGAGGGCGTGGCCGCCTACGAGCGGCTGGTGGTGGCCGCCGCCGGCTACGTGGCCGAGGACGCCCGCCCGAACACCGCGCACCCGGCCGCCGCGCGCCTCACCGAGGCCACCGACCTGCTGCACGGCGTCGCCGCCGCCCTGGCCGAGCTCCGCACCCCGCTCCGCACCCCCTGACCGTCCGCGCCCGCCGACCCATCGGCTGCGTCCCGGCCCCGGCCCCGGCGTTGTCCGGCCCGGCGTTGCCCGGCCCCGGCGCGGCCCGAGCCCGGGGTCGGCCCCGCCGTCCTCGTTCCGATCGACGTCATCCGGCGTCGTGCCGATATCGGCTCACCTCGAAATTCGCCGGGGATGGGAAGAGGCGCGGGCCGAACAGGTTGTCTCGTTCGGGTCGCTACCCTCCGTGACACCTTCCCAAAAGAACGATGCGGGGAAGGCGGATATACCTCAGAGGCATAATTATGCCTCTGAGGTATATGGCTCTGAAGTGATGTCTTCTTCTGGAGCGGCGCCCCGCGATCCAGCGGGACGCCGCTGCGGCCTGGCGTGGTCCGGGCTCGCCTCGGTGTGATCCGGGCCTGCCTCTGCGGGGACCGGCGGCGCGGCTCGGTGAGCTGCGTGGCGACTCGGCGCGACCGCCGGGTGGGCGGTCACGTCGGTGATCCGGTGCGGGCTGGCGCGATGGGGCGGGTCCTCGGTCGGCCCGAGGCGCGCCGGATCACGCGGATCGGCGCCCGTGTGCGCGGGCGACCGGTCAGTCCGGGGTGGTGACGGGGACCGGCGGGGTCCAGGGGGAGGTGCCGACGACGTTCGTCGCGCGTACCCGGTAGTGGTAGGTGACGCCCCGGGACAGCCCGGTGTTGGTGAAGCCCCGGCCGGTCACCCGGAACGTGGTCGGCTCCCGGGTGAAGCTCGCGTCGGCGGCCCGCTGCACGACGAACCCGCCGCCCGGTCCGGCCGGCGTCTCGGCCGACCAGCTCAGCGTCACCGTGGCCGTGTCCGTCGACGGCGCGCCGGCGGTGGCGGCCAACCCGATGGGCGCGGACGGCCGGGGCGGGACGTTCACCGTGGCCACCGTCGACCAGGGTGACGCCGCGCCCAGGTACGTCGTGCGTACCCGGTAGTAGTAGGTGGTGTCCGGGGCGACCGCCGGGTCGACGTGGCTCTCGCCGACGGCGATCGCCGTGGTGCCCGGCCCGCTGGTGAAGGTCGGGTTCGTGGCGCGTTGCACGTCCACCCCGGTGGCGAAGGAGTGGTTCGTCCAGCGCAGCGCCACCCGGGCCGGCGCGGCCGGCGGCACCGCCGCGGTCAGCCGGGCCGGCGCGGCCAGCAACACCGAGGCCGGCGCGCTGTTCGACCAGACCGAGCAGCTCATCGCGTTCTCGGCCCGGATCCGGTAGTGGTAGGTGACGCCAGGCGTGACCGTGGCGTCCGTGTAGCGGGTCGCGGCGGCGGCCACGGTGATCTCGGTGAGGCCGGCGGTGAAGGCGCTGTCGGTGGCGCGTTGCAGGCGGTGGCTGGTGGCCGGCGGACGGCTGCCGTTGCCGGTCCAGGTCAGCGCGATGGCGGGCAGCGCGGTGGCCGAACCCGGCATCGGGGTCGCGGTCAGCCCGGTCGGCGCCCGGGGCGTCACCCGCAGCACCAGCGGCCGGCTCATGCCCTGGTCGCGCAGCCCGGCCGAGCGGGTCTGCCAGCGGTACTCCCAACCCAGGTTGACCAGTTGGTTGACCACCACTGTGGGCCGGCCGTCGACCGGGCTGACACCACCGGCGTCCAGCCGCGCGCCGGCCGGTCTGGTCGGGTCGAGCAGCCGTACGCTGTCGCCGACGCGGAACGGCAGGCCGGGCGGGACGGGGCGCAGCGCCACCACCACGTCCTCCCGGGGGTTGACACGGACGGTGTCCTTCCAGCCCAGCTCGTCGTCCGCCGGCGGACGGAGCGTGCCGTCCCAGCCGACCCGGTTGACCAGTTGCACGTCGCAGCCCTCGACGTGCACCGGGTGGGTGCGGTCCGCGGCGCCGACGATCCGCCAGAGCTGGGTGCCGTCGCCCGGCACGCCCACCGGCACGGCCGGGTCGGTCGCGAACAGCACCTCGGTGGCCGGCTCGCCCGGGCCGAGCGGCAGGACGGCCGGGGCGAGCGGACCGCCGACCGGGTGGCCCACGCCGAGCCGCCCCACCAGCCGGCCGTGCCGGGGCTCGAACACCTGCCCGACCGACTTCACCGACAGCGGCAGCGTGACCGGGGCGGACGCGCCGGACGGGGTGAACGTGACCGAGGTGGCCCGCGCCGGGACCAGGGTCGGACCGGCGGTACGGGTGCCGAACGCCGGGTCGTACGCCGGTTGCGGCACGATCGGCGGCGGCTGGCTCCACGCGTACGCGGCGGGCAGGCGGGCGGCGAGCCACCGGAGGTCGTACCGGGGGGACGGCGTGCCGGCGACCCGGATCTGGAGCAGCGTCCGGGTGTTCGGGCCGTAGCCGGGGCGCGTCGGCGGCAGGCCGCCCGAGGCGGTGCGGTCCGGTGCGCCGGTGTGGTGGTCGTGGCGCGGGTCGAACCGGGGCAGCGGGGCCGGGCAGTCGTTGTAGAGGATCAGGGTGGTGCCCGGCGCGACGGTGGAGAAGTCCACCACCACGTCCGCGCGCTCGCCCGGAGCGAGCAGCAGCGCGTGCCCGTCCACGTTGAGCACGGTCGGGTCCTGCCGGTCGTAGCGGTAGTCGACCGGCCGGTTGGCCAGCACCACCGGGGCCGGCAGCAGGCCGCCGTCGTTGCCGATCCGGATCAGCTCCGGCCCGGCGGCGGCCGGGTCGGGGACGCCGCCGTCGCGCCCGTCGACCGGCCAGTACGCGGGCCGCCCGGCCGCCCGGACCGCCTCCACCATCGGCACCTCGCCGGCGAGCGGATCACCCGGCCCGCCGTCCGGCGCCCAGATCGGCGCGTCCGAGGCGGCCCGGTAGAGCTGGAGGTTGAGCGCCCGGTCGCCGCAGGCGTTCAGGATCCGGAACCGGTACGCCCGCGGCGCGACCTCCAGGTACGGGTACGCCACGCCGTTGACCAGCGGGGTGTCCCCGTACGCCTCGGGGACGGCCGACGGGTGCGGCACGCCCGGGACCAGCGGCGGCTCGTCCGGGTCGGCGACCGGGTCGTGGTGCGGGTTCGGCACCGGGGCGACCCAGGGACTCGCCCCGCCGTCCGGGTCGTGGGCCCACGGGCCGTAGTCCCAGCGGCCGGTCGGGTTGGTGCCGCTGAGCCGGTACGGGTTCTGCCGGGGCTGGTAGACGTGCGGGTGCCAGAGGCTGCCCTTGGCGCCCCAGCGGTCCCGGTCCCAGGTCGGGTCCTGGGCGGCGAGTTGGGCGTCGTCGGGGACGAACGTCTTGTCCTCGATCACCAGCGGGAACTGGTCGGCGGGGAGCACGCCGTCGTCCACCAGCCGCTCCTCGGCCGGGTCGGTGAGCAGGTAGAGGGCGAGTTGCCCGGAGTAGACGGTGAGCCGGGACAGGCCGAGCGTGTTGTCGTGCAGCCACATCAACCGACCGCTCTGGTCGTTCGGGAAGTAGAGCGTGGTGGCGCCCGCGCCGGGGGCCGGCATGTCGGGCACCGGCGTCACACCCACCCCGACCGGGTACGGGGTGATCTCGCCGGCCGGGGTCACCCACTGCCACGGGTTGCCGGCGCTGATCCAACCGGTCTGCGCCCCGGCCAGGTGCGGCACCGCCCGGTTCTGCGGGTAGGGCGCGGGACCGTCCAGCGGGCCGGCGCCGGCCCCGTCGACCGTCTCGTCGACCGGTAGGAACAGCTCGCCGGCCCGGCCGGTGGGGAGCTGGTTGATGAACTTGATCCGCACCGGCCGGCCCCGTCGGGCCACGATCATCGGACCGAGGTGCCATGGCCGGTCGGGCGGGCTCACCGTGTTGTGGCCGGCCGGGTCCGTGCCCAGGTTGAGTTGGCGGTAGCCGCGCAGCCGGGTGGCCGGCAGGTCCCGGTGCAGGCGTTGGGCGTACTCCTGGAGGCCGATCTCGTAGTAGTCGCACCCGGGCCACGTGATGGTGTCCGGCGTGGCGACCGGCAGCCGGGCGCCGAGCCCGTCGGTGGCCGGTCGGCCGGGCAGCGGCAGCGTGTCGACGAACTTGCGGATGCCGGTGCCGGGCACCGGCCGGCCGTCCGGGTCGAGCGCGGGCAGCGGGCTGCCGGCGGTGTTCGGCACCGGACCGAACAGGCGCGGTACGGCGGCCGGGTCCAGGCTGGCCGGCGCGGCGGTCGGCTCGTCGGCGGCGCGGGCGCTGGGGACGGTGGGCGCGGTCTCCTCGGCGACGTCGGCCCGGTCCGGCCGGCCGGGCCGGAGTCTGCGGAACAGCACCATGGCTCTCCCCGGGATCGGGGCGCGCCGGCCGTCACCCCGGCGTGGCGGGCGGACGCGCCGCTGACGATCGGTGAGCGGTCCACCGCAGCATGCGACGCCGGAGGGCTGCGAGGGAAGTACCCAATCGTCCGTATCTCGGGGGATCTTCGACGGTTCGTGGAAGTTCCACGTCACTCGCGTTCCGGCTGGCAGACCGGGCACCAGTAGGTGACCCGCTCGCCCAGCTCCTCCTTGCGGATCGCGGTCCCGCAGCGCCGGCACGGCTGCGCCCGCCGGCCGTAGACGTAGCTGGTCCCGCCCCGGCGGAGCACGCCCGTGGTGCTCTGCGTCCAGCGGCCCCGATTGGCCGCGAGCAGCCGTTGGGCCAGCGCGACGGTGCCGGCCAGGTCCGGTACCGCCCGTACCGGCGTCCACGGCGACACCCCCCGCAGGAAGAGCACCTCGCACTTGTAGAGGTTGCCCACCCCGGCCAGGTTGCGCTGGTCGAGCAGCGCCTCGCCGATGGTGGCGTCGGGGTGCGCGGCCAGCCGGCGGACCGCCTCGGTCGGATCCCAGTCCGCGCCGAGCAGATCCGGGCCGAGGTGCCCGACCAGCGAGTCCTCCTCGGCGGTCGGGACCAGCGCCAGCTCGTGCAGGTGGTAGCCGACCGCGACCGCGCCGGGGGAGCGGAGCACCACCCGGATCAGGTGCGCCGGCCGCGCCGTCCACCGCTCGCCCGGCGCGTACGCCCGCCATGCGCCGTCCATCCGTAGGTGCGAGTGCAGGGTCAGCTCCGCCGCGTCGGGGTCGCGCAGGCGTAGCAGCAGGTGCTTGCCCCGGCTGGCCGACTCGCGGACGGTCCAGCCGGTCAGGTCGGTGGTGGCGAGCTGCGGCACGCGGAAGTCCGACCCGGTCAGGCGGGCCCCGGCCAGCGCGCGTTCCAGGACGCGGGCGGTGTTCCAGACGGTGTCACCTTCGGGCACGCCACCATTCTCCCCGACCGAGCGAAATTCGCGTGTTTCGCTATTTGCACCTATGTTCCCATTCATCCGTCCGACGGCGAGGATCAGGGGGTTCTGAGGAGAATCCCATGGCCCGTGCCCGCCGTACCCTGGTCGCCCTGACCGCCCTGCTCACCCTCACCGCCGGCCTGCCCGGCACCCCCGCGCCGGCCGCGCCGCCGGCGCCCGCCGCACCGGCGGACGCCGCCGAACACTGGTCCGCCGACCTCGCCGTCGGTGGCGACGACGACGTCAACGTCGCCTGGCGGTCCGGCCGCCTGCGGCTCGCCGACCCCCGGCCCACCCCGCGCACCCGACCCGCCGCCGCGGCCGGGCCGGTCGCCGAGGGCATCCTGCTCTCCGCGCCACGCGCGCTGGACCGGCCCGCCACCCGGGTACGCGCCCGGCTCGCCGCCCGCACCCGTGCCGGCGGCACGGCCACCGCCCAGGTGCGCGGCTGGCGCGCCGGCCGCTGGACCGAGTGGCGCGACGCCGCCGAGGCGGTCTTCGACCAGCCGGTCACCCGCGTGCAGACCCGCGTCGTGCTGACCACCCCGGACGCCACGGCGGAGGCCACCGTGACCGGGCTGACGCTCAGCGCCGACCGGGTCGCCACCACCGCGACCCCGGCGGCCGCCGCGCGCACCTACCGGGTGTACGCCACCCGGATCGGCCTGGTCGGCGGCGTCACC
The DNA here is from genome assembly GCF_044455315.1 of Micromonospora sp. NPDC051300. Taxonomy (NCBI): domain Bacteria; kingdom Bacillati; phylum Actinomycetota; class Actinomycetes; order Micromonosporales; family Micromonosporaceae; genus Micromonospora; species Micromonospora sp. NPDC051300. The sequence continues at coordinate 49,803 of NZ_JBITEP010000009.1, forward strand.
GCCAACGGGCACACCGTGGCCGTCCGGGACCACTTCGCGGCGCTGCCCACCCGGCGCGGCCTCTCCCCGCGCGGGACCGGCGACTACACGGTCAAGGTCTGCACCACGAACGGCAGCCGCTGCGAGTACGCGCCGGTCTGGGACGTCGGCCCGTGGAACACCCGCGACGACTGGTGGAACCCGCCGACCGTCCGGGAGAACTGGAAGGACCTGCCGCAGGGGCTTCCCGAGGCGCAGGCCGCCTACCAGAGCGGCTACAACGGCGGGCGCGACCAGTTCGGGCGGACCGTGCGCAACCCGGCCGGCCTCGACCTGGCCGACGGCACCTTCTGGGACGGATTGCGACTCGCCGACAACGCGTGGGTGGACGTGACCCTGCTCTGGACCGGCAGTGGGGCACGGGCCGTGGTGGGCTCCGGACCGTTGAACCTGCGCGCCGGCGCGAGCACGACCTATCCCAGCCGGGGCCTGGCCGCCACGGCCGCCCAGGTGCCGGTCGAGTGCTACCTGACCGGCCAGCGGATCGCCGGGACCTACCGCACCACGACGAGGTGGTACCGCCTGGTCGGCGGCACCTACGTCAGCCACGCGTACCTGTCCTCGGTGTCCGGCGGCACCGTCCCCCGCTGCTGACAGAGGTCACCTCCACCCTCCGCGATCGTGCAGTTTCAGCCCTCCTGCCGAGGCTTTCGTCCCTTATGGCGGGGCATCAACCGCATGATCGCGGAGGAGGGGTGGTGATGGTGAGCACGTCGCCGGGGTTGGCTCGGAGGGCGTCGGCCGCTCGTCCGGTGTTCACCGCGATGGCCACCTGGGCGGCCGAGTCGACGTAGACCACCAGGGCGCCGGGCGGGGCGTCGCCGAACGTGCGGCCGTGCACGGCCTCGCGCCCGTTCACCCGCACCCGAGCCGGCAGCGCGTCCAGCAGCGCGCCGGGCGCGGCGAGCTGGACGTTGCCGAAGTGGTCGACGGTCAGCACCTCGGCGGCGAAGCCGTCGGCGTCGGCGCGGACCACCGGATCCGGCAGCCGGACCAGCGTCGCCGGGTCGACGGCCGGACCGGCGTCGGTCAGCCGCGCACCCGTCACCAGCCGGGCCGCCACCGGCACGAACACGTCCCGCCCGTGGAAGGTGCGGGACACCGCCGGCGCGAGCCACTCCGGGTTGGTCAGCTCCACCGCGTCGGTCACTCCGCCGAGCGCCGCCGCGGCCGGCAGGAGCAGCCCGTTGTCCGGCCCGACCAGCAGCCCGGCGGGCGTGGCCAGCGCGACCCCCCGCCGTTCGGTGCCGACCCCCGGGTCGACCACCGCCACGTGCACCCCGACCGGCAGGTACGGCACGGTCTGCGCCAGCACCGCCGCGCCCCGGCGGACGTCGGCCGGCGGCACCAGGTGCGTCACGTCGATCACCCGGGCGGTCGGCGCGAGCCGGGCGAGCACCCCGTGGCAGGCCGCCACGAACCCGTCGGTGAGCCCGTAGTCCGTGGTCAACGAGACGCACGCCCCGGTCATCGCCCCCTCCTCGTCCTCGTGCCCGGTCAACCGCGCAGGCGCAGGCCCCGGGGGGTGGCCCGGAACCCGGCGGCGGTCAGCGCGTCGCGCAGCGGCGAGGAGTGCACCGCCTCGCCGTCGGCGCGTTCCACCGAGATCGCGCCCAGCGCGCCGGAGTGCACCGCGTCGGCGAGCGCCTTGCCGGCCGCGCCCAGCGTGTCGGCGTCCTCGCTGAACGACAGGATCGTCCGCCCGCCCCGCTCGACGTAGAGCACCAGGTCGCCGCCGACCAGCACGACGAGCGCGCCCGCCTTGCGCCCGGCCCGGTGACCGGTGGCCGGGGCGGCGCCGTCACCCGAGTCGACGACCCGCTCGGGCCAGGGCAGCGCCGCGCCGTACGGGTTCGCCGGGTCGGTGGCGGCCAGCACCACTGTCGGCCCGCCGCCGCCCCGGCCGCCGTCCGCCGGGTCGGCCAGGGCGCGGATCCGGTCCACCGCGCCGGGCACCGCGAACTGGGCCGCGCCCAGCCCTTCGACGAAGTAGCCGCGCCGGGCCGCCCCGCGCTCCTCCAGCGCGGACAGCACCGGGTAGACCCCGGCGAAGCCACCCGTCACCTGCTCGGCCACCACCGCGCCCCGGGTCACCACGCCGTGCCGTTCCAGCAGCAGGTCGGCCAGGGCGGCGGCCCGGCGGGTCGGGTCGAGGTCGCGCTCGGGCAGCCGGGACCAGCGCCCGGCCATGGTCGGCGGGCCGCCCCGGCTGGGCAGCGCCACCCGCCCGGGGCGGCGGTAGCGGGTCCGCGGGGCCGACGGGCGGGACCGGTGCGCCCCACCCGCGCCCAACGCCGCCCGCAGCGGCGCGAGCGTGTCGTTGGTCAGGTGCCCGGCCCAGACCAGGTCCCACACCACGCCGGAGAGGGCGGCGTCGTCGGTCGCGCCGACCCGGTCGGAGAGCGAACGGAAGAAGAGCGCCTGCCCGTCGGCGAGCGCGTCGAGCACCGACTCGTGCAGCGGGGTGAGCGTCAGCGCCTCGTCCGGCGGCGGCAACAGCAGCGGCGCGACGTCGGCGTACGCCAGCGTCACCCACCCGTCGCCGCCGGAGATCGCGCCCGCGCCGGCCCACACCACCTCGCCGCTCGCGCACAGCTCGTCGAGCTGGGCGGGCGAGTAGTCGGCGACCCGGGCGGGGAGCACCAGGCGTTCCAGCGCGGACGCCGGCACGGTCACGCCCTGCAACTGCTCGACCGTCGCGGCGACCGCCTCGACGCCCCGGGCCGAGGAGCCGACCTGCTGCCAGCGGGGCAGGAACGCGGCCAGCGCCCGGGGCGGCACCGGCTCGATCTCCCGGCGCAGCGCCGCCAGGGAACGACGGCGCAGCAGGCGCAGCACCTCCGCGTCGCACCACTGGGTGCCCACGCTGTCCGGGGCGAACTCGCCGGAGACCACCCGGCCGGTGCCGGCGAGCCGGCGCAGCGCCTGCTCGACCACGAACACGCCGAGGCCGAACCGGGCCGCGCAGGTGGCCGCCGCGAACGGGCCGTGGGTGCGGGCGTAGCGGGCGACCAGGTCGCCGAGCGGGTCGGCCACCGGGGCGAGGTGCGCCTCGGCCACGCCGACCGGCAGCGCCACGCCCAGCGCGTCGCGCAGCCGGGCCGCGTCCTCGACGACGATCCAGCGCTCCTCGCCCGCGATCCGCACCCGCAGTGCCCGGCGGGCCGCCGCCAGCTCCTCCGGCCAGGCCGCCGGCACCCCCCGCTCGGCCAGCTCGGCGGTGCTCAGGTCACCGACCACCCGGAGCAGCTCGACCACGTCCTCGGCGTCGCGGGGCCGCCGCTGCTCGGTGCGCCAGCGCAGTTGGCGTTCGGTCTCGGCGAGCACCGCCGGGTCGAGCAGCTCCCGCAGGTCGACCCGGCCGAGCAGCTCGCCGAGCAGGCCGGAGTCGAGTGCCAGCGCGGCGGCCCGTCGCTCGGCCAGCGGCGCGTCGCCCTCGTAGAGGAACGCCCCGACGTAGCCGAACAGCAGCGACCTGGCGAACGGCGACGGGCGCTCCGACTCCACCTCGACCAGGCGGACCTTGCGGGCGGCCAGGTCACGCATCAGCCCGGCCAGCGCCGGCTGGTCGAAGACGTCCTGAAGGCACTCCCGGGCGGCCTCCAGGGTGACCGGGAAGTCGGCGTATTCCCGGGCCACGTCGAGCAGTTGCGCGGCGCGTTGGCGCTGCTGCCACAGCGGCTGCCGGCGGCGCGGGTCGCGGCGGGGCAGCAGCAGCGACCGGGCCGCGCACTCGCGGAACCGGGAGGCGAACAACGCCGACGTGCCGACCGACTCCTCGACCAGTTGGGCGATCTCGTCCGGCTCGAACACCACCACGTCGGCGCCGGGCGGCTCCTCGGCGGTGTCCGGCAGTCGGACCACGATGCCGTCGTCGGAGGGCATCACCTGGGCGTCCACGCCGTAGCGCTCGGCCAGCCGGCGGCCGATGGCCAGCGCCCACGGCCCGTTGACCCGGGCGCCGAGCACCGAGTGCACAGCCAGCCGCCAGTCGCCCAGCTCGTCGCGGAACCGCTCGACCACCACCGTCCGGTCGTCGGGCAGCGAGCGGGTGGCCGCCTTCTGCTCGCGCAGGTAGGTCATCAGGTTGCCTGCGGCCCAGTCGTCCAGCCCGCCGGCGCGCAGCGCCGCCACCGCGTCGTCGTCGGACTGGCGCAGCAGCGCGCGGACCCGGGCGCCGATCGCCCGGCCCAGCTCGACCGGGCGACCGAGCTGATCGCCCTTCCAGAACGGCATCCGGGCGGCCTGGCCGGGCGCGGGGGAGACCAGCACCCGGTCGGGGGTGATCTCCTCGATCCGCCAGGACGACGAGCCGAGCAGGAACACGTCGCCGACGCGGGACTCGTAGACCATCTCCTCGTCCAGCTCGCCGACCCGGGCCGCCCGCTCGGCCCCGGCCAGGAAGACGCCGAACAGGCCCCGGTCGGGAATGGTGCCGCCGCTGGTCACGGCGAGCCGCTGGGCGCCGGGCCGGCCGGTCAGCACGTCGGTCGCGCGGTCCCAGACCAGCCGGGGCCGCAGCTCGGCGAAGGCGGTGGACGGGTAGCGGCCGGAGAGCATGTCGAGCACCGCGTGCAGCGCCGAGTCGGGCAGCTCGGCGAAGGGCGCCGCCCGGCGGACCAGCACGGCCAGGTCGCCGAGCTGCCACGGCTCCAGCGCCACCATGGCGACGATCTGCTGCGCCAGCACGTCGAGCGGATTGCGCGGGTAGTGCAGCTCCTCGATCGCGCCCTCGCCCATCCGCTCGGCGACGACGGTGCAGGAGAGCAGGTCGCCGCGGTGCTTGGGGAACACCACGCCCCGGGAGACCGCGCCCACCTGGTGCCCGGCCCGGCCCACCCGTTGCAGGCCGGCCGCGACGCTGGGCGGCGCCTCGATCTGCACCACCAGGTCGACCGCGCCCATGTCGATGCCCAGCTCCAGGCTGGAGGTGGCGACCACGGCGGGCAACTGGCCGGACTTCAGCGCCTCCTCGATGTGCTTGCGCTCCTCCCGGGAGACGCTGCCGTGGTGCGCCCGGGCGATCACCGTCGGCGCGCCGGCCGCCGCGCCGGACTGGGCCATCACCTCGGCCGGCTGCCGGGGCGCGCGCACCGGGCCGACCGGCCCGCCGAAGGCGTCCGCGCCGCGCCGCCCGTCGCCGGCCGGCGGGTCGCCGCGGCCGGGCAGGAGATCGGATACGCGCACCGGCTCGCCGCCGGCGGCCACGCGGCCGCCCTCCGGGGCGGCGGACGCCTCCGCCTCCTCGGCGGCCAGCTCGTTGAGGCGGGCGCAGAGCCGTTCGGCGCCGCGCCGGGAGTTGGTGAAGACGATTGTGGACCGGTGCGCGCGGATCAGCGCCAGCACCCGCTCCTCGACGGCCGGCCAGATCGACGGGCGGCGCGGACCGAGCCCGCCCAGCTCGTCCTCCGGGGGCTCCTGCTCGTCGAGGCGGGTCATGTCCTCCACCGGGACCTGGACGCTGACCTCAATGGTCTTGTCGGCCGGCGGTTGCACCACGTCGACCGGACGGGCCCCGCCGAGGAACCGGGCGCAGACGTCGATCGGCCGCACCGTGGCGGAGAGCCCGATCCGCTGCGCGGGGCGGTCGAGCAGCGCGTCGAGTCGTTCCAGGGAGAGCGCCAGGTGCGCGCCGCGCTTGGTGCCGGCGACCGCGTGCACCTCGTCGACGATCACCGTGTCCACCCCGCGCAGCGAGTCGCGGGCGGCGGAGGTGAGCAGCAGGAACAGCGACTCGGGCGTGGTGATGAGGACGTCCGGCGGGGTGCGGGCGAAGGCGCGCCGCTCGTCGGCGGGGGTGTCGCCGGTGCGCATGCCGACCGTGACCTCGGGCGGGGCCAGGTCGAGCCGGGTGGCGGCCTGGCGGATGCCGATGAGCGGGGTGCGCAGGTTGCGCTCCACGTCGACGGCGAGCGCCTTGAGCGGGCTCACGTAGAGCACCCGGCAGCGTCGCCGGGGATCGGCCGGTGGCGGCTCCTTGCCGAGCCGGTCGAGCGACCAGAGGAACGCCGCCAGGGTCTTGCCGGAGCCGGTCGGGGCGACCACCAGGGCGTTGCGCCCGGCCGCGACGGAGCGCCAGGCGCCCTCCTGGGCCGGTGTGGGCGCGGCGAACGCCGCGGTGAACCACGCCCGGGTCGCCGCGCCGAATTCCGCCAGCACCCCGCCGGGCGGGGTCGCCTCGTCCGTCACGCTCCCCATCCTGCCGCGCCGGTGTGACATCCGGCCCTCGGCCGGGGCGTTCTGTCCGGCGCCGGCAAATGACGCGCTGAATGAACGCTTTGGACCGTTAAGTCTTACTTAACTGCTTGCTTGTGCAGTGCAACATAAAGTAACTTCACTCGCAACGCGGCGCGGCTGGAGGCATGGATGACCGTTGACGAGCGAGGCATCAGGCTCGGCACCGACGTGCTCATCCGCAAGGTGGACAGCCGGCTCGCCACGCTCCGCACCGGGCTGCACGGCACAGAGCTGGAGCTCGCCGAGGAGCTGGCCCGGCGCCTGCGCGAGCTGGTGGTCGCCACCGCGCGCTCCAGCGCCGCCGACCGGGCGCTGGTCCGCGCCGCGGTGCACTACTTCGTCCTGCGTCGCGGCAGCCGGGACGCCCGGCTGCCGGTCCGCTCCCTGGCCGACGCGCAGCGCGTGGTCGACCGCACCGCCCGCCAGCTCGCCGGCGCCCACCCGGCCGCGGTCGCCCACCGCGACCCCGCCACGCTGAGTTGACCCCGGGCCACGCTCGGCTCCCGGTCCGCGACCTGCCCACCCACGCGCCACACCCCTGCTCGCCCGCGGCAGGGCCTCCCGTGACGTGGGATTCGAGTGCGCCCGGGTTGTGGCGGGGTGCGGCGGTTGGGCGGGTTTCGGGAAAAGCGGCGCGGCACGGTGGGAAGTGGCGTGTGATCGGTCGTGCCCCCAGCGTGCGCCGCCGCGCTGTCACCTCGACCGGGAGTGCGCGTGCTCGTCCTGCTGATCCTGCACCTGGCGGCGGCGCTCGTCGCCCCGCTGCTGGTCCGCAGGTGGGGACCGCGCGCCTGCCTGGCGCTCGCGCTCGTCCCGGCCGCCGCGGTCGGCTGGGCGGTGGCGCACACCGGTGCGGTACGCGACGGCGGCGCGGTGGTCGAGACGTACACCTGGATCCCTCAGCTCCGGTTCGACGTCGCGCTGCGGGTCGGCACGCTGTCCTGGCTGATGATGCTGCTGGTCGGCGGCGTCGGCGCGCTGGTGCTGGTCTACTCCGCCCGCTACTTCCCGCCCGGCTCGGTCGGCCTCGGCCGGTTCGCCGCCGTGCTGGTGGCCTTCGCCGGCGCGATGCTCGGCCTCGTCGTCTCCGACGACCTGCTGCTGCTCTACGTCTTCTGGGAACTGACCACCGTCTTCTCCTACCTGCTGATCGGCCACAGCACCGAGCGTCGGGCCAGCCGGTGGGCCGCCGCCCAGGCGCTCACCGTCACCACGCTGGGCGGGCTGGCGATGCTCGTCGGGTTCCTGCTGCTCGGCCAGCACGCCGGGAGCTACCGCTGGTCGGCGGTGGCCGCCGCGCCGCTGCCCGGCGGCGGCTGGCTGACCACCGCGGTGCTGCTCGTCCTGGCCGGCGCGCTGGCGAAGTCCGCGGTGTTCCCGTTCAACGCCTGGCTACCGGTGGCGATGGCGGCGCCGACGCCGGTCAGCGCCTACCTGCACGCCGCCGCCATGGTGAAGGCCGGCGTCTTCCTGATCGGGCTGCTCGGGCCGGCGCTCGCCCCGGCCGGGCCGTGGCGGCCGGTCACCGTGGTCGCCGGGCTGGTCACGCTGGTCGCCGGCGGCTGGGCGGCGTTGCGGCAGTGCGACCTCAAGCTGCTGCTGGCGTACGGCACGGTCAGCCAGCTCGGCCTGCTCGCCGTCGTGCTCGGCACGGGCACCCCGCACGCCGCCCTGGCCGGCGCCGCCATGCTGGCCGCGCACGCGCTGTTCAAGTCGGCGCTGTTCCTGGTCGTCGGCATCCTCGACCACGAGGCGGGCAGCCGGGACCTGCGCGACCTGTCCGGGGTGGGCCGGTCCGCGCCGGCGCTGGCCACGGTCGCCACGCTGGCGGCGGCGTCGATGGCCGGGGTGCCGCCGCTGCTCGGGTTCGTGGCCAAGGAGGCGGAGCTCGCCGCGTTCACCGACCAGCCGTGGGTGCTGGCGGCGCTGGTCGCCGGCAGCGCGTTGACCGTCGCCTACAGCATCCGCTTCCTGTGGGGCGCGTTCGGCACCCGCCCCGGCGCCGCCGACACCGAGGTGGGCCGCCCGCCCGCCGCGATGCTCGTACCCCCGGCGCTGCTCGCCGTGGCCGGGTTCGCCGCCGGTCCGGCCGCCGGGTGGCTGAGCGGCCTGCTCGAACCGTACGCGGAGCTGTTCGGCCCGGTCGACGAACACCTGGCGCTCTGGCACGGGCCGACCACGGCGCTCGGCCTCTCCGCGGTGGTGCTGGCCGGCGGTGTGGCGCTGCACCTGGCCCGCGGCCCACTCACGCCCGTGCTGGCCCGGTTGCGCTCGCCGGTCTCCGGCAACCAGGGGTACGAGCGGGTGATCCACGGCTTCGACCGGCTCGCCATCGAGGTCACCAGCGTCACCCAGCGCGGCTCGCTGCCGCAGTACCTGGGCGCCGTGCTGCTGGTCCTGGTGCTGGTGCCCGGCGGGGCGATGCTGGCCACCGCGCCGTGGCGGGTGGAGCTGGCGCCCTGGGACAACCCGACCCAGCTGGTGGTCTGCGTGGTGATCGCGGTCGCGGCGGTGCTCGCGGTCGGCGCCCGCCGCCGGCTCACCGCCATGCTGCTGGTCGGCGTCACCGGCTACGGCACGGCGATGATGTTCGTCCTCTACGGCGCGCCGGACCTGGCGCTCACTCAGTTCCTGGTGGAGACCGCCACCATCGCGGTGTTCGTGCTGGTGCTGCGGCGTCTGCCGGAACGCTTCTCGGCCCGCCCGCTGCGCCGCAGCCGGTGGGTGCGCCGGGGCGTCGGGGTCGCCGCCGGGCTGGTGATGGCCGGCCTGGCGCTGGCCGCGGCCGGGGCCCGCCGGGCGCCGTCGATCTCCGCGGCCTTTCCCGACCTCGCGGTCGCGCAGGGGTACGGCCGCAACGTGGTCAACGTGACCCTCGTGGACATCCGCGCCTGGGACACCATGGGCGAGATCTCGGTGCTCGTGGTGACCGCCACCGGGGTGGCCAGCCTGATCTTCGAGCGGTCCCGCACCGGCCCGCGTCCACGCCGTCCCCGCCCGGCGATGCCGCGCGCCGGGCGTACGGTCTGGCTGCTCGGCGGGCAGACGCTTGGCGAGCGGCGACGCTCGATCGTGTTCGAGGTGGTCACCCGGCTGATCTTCCACACCGTGCTGCTCTTCTCGCTGTTCCTGCTCTTCTCCGGGCACAACGCGCCGGGCGGCGGCTTCTCCGGCGGGCTGGTCGCCGGCCTCGCGCTGACCCTGCGTTACCTGGCCGGCGGCCGGTACGAGCTGGCCGAGGCCGCCCCGGTCGGCGCCGGCACGGTGCTCGGCGCGGGACTGGCCGTCTCGGTCGGCACCGGCGTGCTCGGCCTGCTGGTCACCGGCGAGGTGCTGCAGAGCGTCAAGGTGGACCTGTGGCTGCCCCTGCTCGGTCACTTCTACCTGGTCACCTCGATCTTCTTCGACGTCGGCGTCTACCTGGTGGTGGTCGGGCTGGTGCTGGACATCCTGCGCAGCCTGGGCGCCGAGGTGGACCGGCACGTCGAGGCGGCCGGCGAGCCGGGCCGCGGCCTGACCGTCCAGCGCGACGGGTCCGGCTCATGACGCGGGGGGCGGCCGGGCCGACCCTGGTGCTGGTGCTGGCGGTCGGGGTGCTCGTCGCCACCGGCGTCACGCTGCTGCTGGAACGCAGCCTGACCCGGATCCTGCTCGGCGTGATCCTGCTCGGCAACGGGGTCAACCTGCTCATCCTGCTCGGCGGCCGGTCCGGCGCCGCGCCGCTGGCCGGCACCGCGCCGGCCGGCGCGATGAGCGACGCGCTGCCGCAGGCGATGGTGCTCACCGCCGTGGTGATCACGTTCGGGCTGACCGCGTTCCTGCTCGCGGTCGCCTACCGGAGCTGGTACACCAGCGGCGACGACGAGGTGCAGGACGACCTGGAGGACCGGCAGATCGTCCGGCTGGCCGGGCGCGACGAGGTGGCCGCCGCGGACCTGGGCGGGGACGACGCGGACGACGACCGGGAACAGGTCGACCCGGAACCGGCCCGCCGCCGGCTGCGCCGGGACGAAAACTCATGAGCGGGCTGGTGCCGCTGCCGGTGGTGGTGCCGCTGCTCGGCGCGGCGCTCACCCTGATCCTGACCGGGCGGCCCCGGTTGCAGCGGTCGATAAGCGTGCTCTGCCTGGCCGGCGTGCTCCTGGTGGCGGTGGTGCTGCTGGTCGAGGCGTACCGGCACGGGCCGGTGGTGGTGCGGGTGGGCGGCTGGCCGGCGCCGGTCGGCATCGTGCTGGTGGCCGACCAGTTGGCGGCGCTGATGGTGGTGGTCTCCTCGGCGGTCACGCTCTGCGTGCTGCTCTACTCGATCGGGCAGGGCCGGGCGGAGACCGGCGAGACCGCGCCGGTGAGCATCTACCACCCCACCTACCTGGTGCTGACCGCCGGCGTGACGAACGCGTTCCTCGCCGGTGACCTGTTCAACCTCTTCGTCGGCTTCGAGATCCTGCTGGCCGCCAGCTTCGTGCTGATCACGCTGGGCGGCACCGAGGCCCGGCTGCGTACCGGCTCCACGTACGTGGTGGTCAGCATCCTGTCGTCGCTGCTCTTCCTGTCCGCGGTGGGCCTGGTGTACGCGGCCACCGGCACGCTCAACATGGCGCAGCTCGCCGGCCGGCTCGACGCGGTGCCGTCCGGCGTACGCCTGACCCTGCAGCTCATGCTGTTGCTGGCGTTCGGCATCAAGGCGGCGGTCTTCCCGGTGTCGGCCTGGTTGCCGGACAGCTACCCGACCGCGCCCGCGCCGGTCACCGCGGTCTTCGCCGGCCTGCTCACCAAGGTCGGCGTGTACGCGATCATCCGCACCGAGACGTTGCTCTTCCCCGGCGACCAGGTGTCCGGCCTGCTGATGGTGGTGGCCGGGTTGACCATGGTGGTGGGCATCCTCGGCGCGGTCGCCCAGTCGGACATGAAGCGGCTGTTCTCCTTCACGCTGGTCAGCCACATCGGATACATGATCTTCGGGGTGGCGTTGAGCAGCGTCGCCGGCCTGTCCGGTTCGATCTTCTACGTGGTGCACCACATCACCGTGCAGACCACGCTCTTCCTGGTCGCCGGCCTGGTCGAGGAGCGGGCCGGCAGCACCGACCTGCGCCGACTCGGCGGGCTGGCCCGGGTCACCCCGGTGATCGCCGTGCTGTTCTTCGTCCCGGCGATGAACCTGGCCGGCATCCCGCCGTTCTCCGGCTTCCTCGGCAAGCTCGGCCTGCTCCAGGCCGGGGTGGCGGCCGGCGGGGCGCTGCCCGCCGTGCTGGTCGGGGCCGGGACGCTGACCAGCCTGCTCACCCTCTACGTCGCGTCCCGGGTGTGGAACATCGCGTTCTGGCGGGCCCCGAAACTCGCCACCACCACGCCGGACGCCCGGCTGCCCAACCTGATGGTCGGCGCCACCGCCGCGCTCGTCGCGCTCGGTGTGCTGCTCACCCTGTTCGCGGGCCCGCTGTTCCAGGTCACCGCGGACGCGGCCACCGACCTGCGCCAGCGCACCCCGTACGTCCGGGCGGTCCTGCCCCGGGACGTGCCGTGACCGCCGGTCCGGCCCAGGGCGGCAGCGGGGAGCCGCCGGTCGCCGACCCGGCCGGGCCGGCGGTGGGTCGCCGGGGCGGGCGGCGGCGTGACCAGGCGGTGGCGCTCGGCTGGCTGGTCGTCGCCTGGCTGCTGCTGTGGGGCGACGTGTCCTGGGGCAACCTGCTCACCGGCCTGGTGCTCGGCGCGGCGGTGCTGTTTTTCTTCCCGCTGCCGCCGGTCACCTTCGGCGGCCGGCTGCGACCGGGCCCGCTCCTGGTGCTGGCCGGCACGTTCGTCGCGGAGCTGGTCAGCGCCAGCGTGCACGTCGCCGCCGTGGCGTTGCGTCCCGGCTACCGCCCGCGCGGCGGGATCATCGCGGTGCCGCTGCGGGTCCGCACCGACCTGAACCTGGCGCTGACCGCCGAGGTGATCTCGCTGGTGCCGGGCACGCTGATCCTCGACATCGACCGCACGCGGGGCGTGCTCTACGTGCACGTGCTCGACGTGCGCGGCCCCGAGGACCTGGCCGGCAGCCGCGACCGCGTGCGCGCCGTCGAGCGGCGCATCGTCCGCGCCGTCGGCTCTCCCACCGAGGTACGCCAGCTCGACCTCGAACCCGTCGAACGGAGGAACGACCCGTGACCGTCCTGCTCGCCGTCGCGCTGACCGTGCTGCTCTCGGCCACCGCGCTGCTCGCCCTGCTGCGGATCTACCGCGGCCCGTCCCTGCTCGACCGGGTCGTCGGCGCCGACCTGCTGCTGTCCGCGATGCTCGCCGCGGTGGGCGCGGAGGCCGCGCTGAACCGGCACGCCACCACGTTGCCGGTGCTTGTGGTGCTCTCGCTGCTCGGCTTCGTCGGCTCGGTCAGCCTGGTCCGCTTCGCCGTCCGGGCCGAATCGTGAGCGCGAGGAGTGAGCCGGGGTTGCGAGCCCCGCAGTCGCGAACGGAAGGCGGCGCAGCGTGAGCGCGAGGAGTGAGCCGGGGTTGCGAGCCCCGCAGTCGCGAACGGAAGGCGGCTCAGCGTGAGCGCGAGGAGTGAGCCGGGGTTGCGAGCCCCGCAGTCGCGAACGGAAGGCGGCTCAGCGTGAGCGCGAGGAGTGAGCCGGGGTTGCGAGCCCCGCAGTCGCGAACGGAAGGCGGCGCAGCGTGAGCGCGAGGAGTGAGCCGGGGTTGCGAGCCCCGCAGTCGCGAACGGAAGGCGGCGCAGCATGACAGTGGTGGCGGACTGGGCGGGTGGGCTCCTGCTGCTGGCGGGGGCGCTGTTGAGCCTGGTGGCCGGCATCGGCCTGGTGCGCTTCCCGGACACGCTCGACCGCATGCACGCCGCCACCAAGCCGCAGGTGCTCGGCGTGCTGCTGCTCCTGGCCGGCCTGGCGCTGCGCCTGCGGACCGGGTCGGACCTGGGCATGCTGGTGCTGGTGGCGATCTTCCAGCTCTCCACCGCGCCGGTCGCCGCGCAGATGATCGGCCGGGCCGCCTACCGGTCGGGGCGGATCGACAGGTCGCTGCTCGACGTCGACGAGCTGGCCGAGCGGTGAAACGGGACGTGGGGGAGGGTTCCCGGCACCTTCAGCGGGCGTCCAGCGGGCACCGATAAAATGGACCGCATGATCGACTCTCCTGCCCCGGAGGGCAGCAGTAGCCGGCCGGGTCGTACCCGGCATCTTCCCTCCCCGACGACCCCGGGAGCCCTGAACCTCCCGTGTTGATCCTCGTCGGTCTCCTTCTCATCACCGTTCTCACCGCCGCCACGGGTTACTTCGTGGCGCAGGAGTTCGGTTACGTCGCCGTGGACCGCGGCAAGCTCAAACAACTCGCCGACGGTGGTGACCGCGCCGCCGCCCGGGCCCTGGAGGTGACCGGACGCCTCTCCTTCATGCTCTCCGGCGCCCAGCTCGGCATCACCGTGACCGCCCTGCTCGTCGGTTACGTCGCCGAGCCCTACCTGGGCGCCGGGCTGGCCGACCTGCTCGGCCTCGCCGGCGTGTCCGGCGCGGTGGCGCTGCCGCTGTCGGTGGCGCTGGCCCTGGTCATCGCCACCGTGGTGCAGATGGTCCTGGGTGAGCTGGCCCCGAAGAACCTGGCCATCGCCCGGGCCGTGCCGCTCGCCCGGGCGCTGTCCCGGTCCACGCTCATCTACCTGCGGATCGCCGGTCCGCTGATCACGCTCTTCGACCGGGCCGCCGTGCGGCTGCTCCGCCGGGTCGGCATCGAGCCGATCGAGGAGCTGCCCAGCGGCGCGACCCCGGCGGACCTGGAACAGATCATCGCCGAGTCCCGCGAGGAGGGGCACCTCGACGCCGAGATGTCCGACCTGCTCGACCGGGGGCTCGACTTCCGGGGGCTGACCGCGGGCGAGGCCATGGTGCCCCGGGTGGACGTGCACACCGTACGCGCCGACGAGCCGGTCAGCCGGATCGTCGAGATGCTGGACACCGGCCACTCCCGGTTCCCAGTGCGCGGGGCCGAGGGCGTGGACGACCTGATCGGCGTGGTCGGCATCGCCGACGTGCTGGGGGTGCCGCCGGCCGAGCGGGCGCGCACCCGGGTCGACGCGGTCGCCGTACCCCCGTTGCTGGTGCCGGAGACGCTGCCGCTGCCGACGGTGCTGGACCGGCTCCGGTCCGGGCACCGGCAGTTGGCCTGCGTGGTCGACGAGTACGGCGGGTTCGCCGGCGTGATCACGCTGGAGGATCTCGCCGAGGAGCTGGTCGGGCCGATCCGGGACGAGGACGACCCGCCGGAGCGGGCGCCGGCCCGGCAGGAGGACGGCTCCTGGGTGGTGCCGGCGCGCTGGCGGATCGACGAGGTCGCCGACAGCACCGGCATCGAGCTGCCCGAGGCGCCGGAGTACGACACGCTCTCCGGGCTGGTGATGCGGGAGCTGGGCCGGGTGCCCGAGGTCGGGGACCGGCTGGAGATCGCGCCCGCCGGTGACGGCGACGAGCCGTCGACCGGCCACCGGGTGCTTGTCGAGGTGCTGGCGGTGGACCGGCACGTCGCCGACTCGGTCCGGCTCCGGACGACCGCCGGCGTGGCCGGGGAGGGTGCGGCATGAGCCCCGGGTTCGCGTTGATCTTTTCCGTGGTGCTGCTGGCGCTCAACGGGTTCTTCGTGGCCGCCGAGTTCGCGCTCGTCGCCGCGAAGCGCTACCGGCTGGAGCAGTCGGCGGCCGGTGGTGGCCGCGCGGCCCGCGCGGCGCTCGACGGCGTCCGCGAGCTGAGCCTGATGCTGGCCGGCGCGCAGCTCGGCATCACGCTGTGCACGCTGGGCCTCGGCGCGCTTGCCGAGCCGGCCATCGAGCACCTGCTCAGCCCGCTGCTGCACGCGGTGGGCCTGCCGGACGCGGCCAGCCACGTCGTCGCGCTGGTGTTCGCGCTGGGCCTGGTGACGTTCCTGCACCTGGTGGTCGGCGAGATGGCGCCGAAGTCCTGGGCGATCACCGACGCGGAGCGCTCGGCGATGCTGCTGGCGCTGCCGTTCCGGGCATTCGCCCGGATCGCCCGCCCGGTGCTGTCGCTGCTCAACGGCCTGGCCAACGCGATGCTGCGGCTGGTCGGGGTGCAGCAGCAGGACCAGCTCGCCCAGGTGCACGGCCCGGACGAGCTGCGCATCCTGCTGGAGCAGTCCCGGGAGCACGGGCTGCTCGGCGCCGAGCAGCACCAGTTGCTGACCAGCATGCTGGAGTTGCAGGGCACCACCGTGGCGCAGGTGATGGAGCCGTTCGACCGGATCGTCACGGTGCGCCGGGACGACACCGCCGAGCGGATCGAGCACGTGTCCCGCCACAGCGGCCGGTCCCGGCTCGCCGTGGTCGACACCGGCGGCGAGGTGTGCGGCCTGGTGCACGTACGCGAGGCGGTGCGCGCGGTCACCACCGGCCGGCCGGCGACGGCCGGTGAGCTGATGACGAACGCGTTCACGCTGCCCGCCGAGGCGTCGGTGACCGAGGCGGTGGCCGCCATGCGGGGCCGGCAGGCGCAGCTCGCGCTGGTGCGCAACGGCGGTGGGCCGACCCGGCCGATCGGCTTCGTCGCGCTGGAGGACCTGCTGGAGGAGGTCATCGGCGAGTTCGACGACGAGACCGACCCGGTGCCGCGCGGTCGCCGCCTGCGCTGACCGTCTGCCGATCGATCCGACGGCCCGTCCCGCTCGCGGGGCGGGCCGTCGCGCGCATGGGCGGCGGGGCAGCGGGAATGCCGCCGGCATGCGGCTCACCGGGGTGTCGCGGGGGTCGGCCTGGACGGGGCTCTCGGTCACCACCACCCTGCCCAACCCGAGCACCCGGCCGGGGCTGCGCCTGCCGGGCCGGGTGACGCTGGCCGCCGACGGCGGCGAGGACGTGCTGGTCCGGCACATCCGCCTGGGGCTGGTCGCGCAGGTCGAGCCGGAGGACCCGGGATCACCGCGTCGGCTGGTGCAGTACCACCAGTGGCCGATCGCCGGCCGGTTCGTGGTGCCGGGCGGCCGGCGGCGGGCGGTGGACTTCGCGGTGCCGCTGCCGTGGGAGACGCCGGTGACGGTGTTCGGCGGGGTGCCGCTGATGACGCTGCGCACCGGGCTGCGGACCGAGGTGTCCGTCGAACCGGACCTGGACCAGGGCGAGATGGTGCCGGTCCTGGTCCATCCGCTGCCCACCCAGCAGCACCTGCTCGCCGCGCTGGACACGCTCGGCTTCGTGATGCGCCAGGCGGGGCTCCAGCAGGGCCGGTTGCCTCGGGTGGCCCAGACGTTGCCGTTCCAGCAGCGGCTCGGCTTCTGGGCCGCCCCGCTCTACGCCGGGCCGATGACCGAGCTGGAAGTGATCATGCTGACCGACCCGGCCGGCATGGAGGTGCTGTTCTGGCTGGACCGGCGGCTCTCCCTGGCCGGGGTGACCCACCAGAGCATCAGCCGGTTCCGGGTCTGGCACGCCGGGGCGGACCGGCGGGACTGGGTGTCGACTGTGGACGGCTGGTTGCGGCACGCCATCGACAGGCACGCGGCGGCCGCCGCGCACGCCGACTGGTCGGCCACGATCCGGGAGTCGGCGCACGTCAGCCGCCACCCGGACCAGCCCGTCGCGCCCGGCTACGGCCTCGGCGGCACGGCCGGCGGCGCGGGCGTCGGCGGTGGCGGTGGTGGCGGCGACGGCACCTGAGCGGGGTGGGTGTCAAAAGGGGGCCCCTGCTATACCGCAGGCGTTAACAAGGGGCCCCTCCTTTCATCCGGCGGCGAGCTTGAGGCCGAAGCCGAGGAACAGCACCGCGATCGCGGTGGTACCGGTGGCGGCGAGCCGCCGGCGGCGCTGGAACTGGGCGGCCAGGAACGTGCCGGTGAAGATCAGCACGGTCAGGTAGAGCGCGCTGGCCACCTGCGCGATCAGGCCGAGCACCAGGAACGACAGGGCCGGCCACGGATACCCGGGGTCCACGAACTGGATGAAGAACGAGACGAAGAAGAGGATCGCCTTCGGGTTGAGCAGGCTGACCGTCAGCGCCCGCCGGAACGGGTCGCGCTCCGCCGCCGGCTCCACCTCGTCGATCAGGCGCGGCGTCGCGGGGTCGTCGCGGTCGCGCCACCGCCGCCACGCGCCGCGCAGCATGGCCAGCCCCAGCCACCCGAGGTACGCCGCGCCGGCGTACTTGACCACGAGGAACAGCGGCGGGTACGCCTGGAGCAGCGATGCCACCCCGGCGGCGGAGAGCGCCATCAGCGCCGCGTCGCCGACGAACACCCCGGCGGCGGCCCGGTAACCGGTCGCCACCCCGCGCCGGGCGGCGGTGGCCAGCACGAAGAGCGAGTTCGGCCCGGGCAGCAGCACGATGGCCACGGTGCCCAGCACGTACGTCCCGATGTCGGTGATCCCCAGCACGCCGGACATCATGCCCCGGCCGGCGCCGCCGGGCGAAGCCGTTCCCGCAGCCTGACCTGTGCGTTCGGCCACTCCTCGGCGAGCATCGAGTAGAGCGCGGACTGCCGCCAGGTGCCGTCGGCGCGCCGCCGGTTGGACCGCAGCGTCCCCTCCCGCACCGCGCCGAGTCGTTCGATGGCCCGCTGGGACCGCTCGTTGAGCGTGCTGGTCTGCCAGGTGACCCGCACCGCGTCCAGCTCCTCGAAGGCGCGGGTGAGCAGCAGCAGCTTCGCCTCGGTGTTGATCCCGGTCCGCCACCACGGCCGGCCGAGCTGGGTGTAGCCGATCTCCACCGTCCGCAGGTCGGCGTCGGGCTGGTGGTAGGACGTGGTGCCGACCACCGCCCCGGTGACCGCGCAGCGCTGCACCCACGGCGTCCGCACGCCCCGCGACCCGGCGTCGAGCGCGGCGCGGATCAGCGCGGCGGTGCCGGCCACGTCGGTGGGGCGTGGGCTGCCGACGTGCCGCCAGACCTCCTCGTCGTCGAGCGCGGCGTGCAGGTCCTCGGCGTGCGCGAGGTCCAGCGGCTCCAGCACCACGTGCGCGCCGCGCAGGACCACCGGCTCCAGCCACGGCGACCGGGCCGGCCGCAGGTACGCGGGCACCGGCGCGGTCACCCCGTCGGCCGGTTCGGGCCGCCCCGGCGTGAGCCGCAGCGGCAGCACGCCGGCCCAGTGGGGCAGGTCCTCGTCGGCCGGCTCGTCGTTGACCCCGCCGGTGCGGGTGCGGACCGAGACCTCGCGCAGCGGCAGCGCCAGCACGGCGGTCTCGGCCAGCTCGCGCCGGTTCGGCGGTCGGCTCTCCGCGGACCGCCCCGCGGCCACCTTGTCCACCAGCGCGGTCAGCACCCGGGCCTTCTCGTCGGCGTCGTCGACCAGCCGGGCGGTGCCGTGCGCGACCACCGAGCGGTAGTTGGCGCTGTGGTGGAACTGGGAGCGGGCGTAGACCAGCCCGTCGAGGTGGGTGACCGCGACGCAGACCGGCAGCCCGGCGTCGCCCCGGGCGGCGAGCAGCGGCCGGCTGCCGGTGGAGCCGTGCAGGTAGAGCGTGTCGTCGACGCGTACGTGCAGGGTCGGCAGGACCCGCGGCTCACCGTCCACCACGAACGCCAGCGCGCAGTGGAACGCCTCGTCCAGCAGCGCGTGGGCGGTGGCGCGGTCGTAGCGCATCCGGTCCCGGGTGCGGGTGGCGGTGGTGCGGCCGGTCGGAGGGTACATGCGACATCCCACCTTTGTTCTAGTACAATCGTCGAACTGTGGCAGCACGTTATCAGGTCAGCGGGTCCACCTCGGCGGCCATTTCGGCGAGCGTGGAATCCGGCATCCGCACCGGCGGCCTCGCCCCGGGCGACCCCCTGCCGGCGGTCCGCGCGCTCGCCGGCCAGCTCGGCGTCAGCCCGGCCACCGTCGCGCGGGCCTACCAGGAGCTGCGGCACCGGGGCCTGGTCGCGACCGCCGGCCGGCACGGCACCCGGGTCCGGCCCCGCCCGCCGGTCGCCGGCCGCCGCGCCGCGCTGGCGCCCCCGCCGCGACCGGGCACCCGCGACCTCTCCGCCGGGCACCCCGACCGGCGGCTGCTGCCCCCGCTCGGCCCGCACCTGGCCGCGCTCGCCGCCGAGTTCGCCGCCCCGACCGGATACGCGGACACCGCCGTCCTGCCCGAGCTGGCCGCCGCCGCCCGGGACCGGCTCGCCGCCGACGGGGTGCCGGCCGCCGACCTGACCGTCACCGGCGGCGCGCTCGACGGCATCGAGCGACTGCTCGCCGCGCACCTGCGCCCCGGCGACGCGGTGGCGGTGGAGGACCCGGGCTGGGCCAACCTGCTCGACCTGGTCGCCGCGCTCGGGCTGCGTACCGTCGGGGTGCCGGTGGACGACGAGGGTCCGAGCGTGGCCGGGGTGCGGTCCGCGCTCGCCGCCGGGGTGCGCGCGCTGGTGGTGACCAGCCGGGCGCAGAATCCGACCGGCGCGGCCGTCTCCGCCGACCGGGCCGCCGCGCTGCGGGCGCTGCTCGCCGGCCGGGCCGACCTGTTGCTGATCGAGGACGACCACGCCGCCGAGTTGGCCCGCGTACCCCTGCACCCGCTCGCCGGGTCGACAGCGGCGTGGGCCTTCGTCCGGTCGGTGAGCAAGCCCTACGGGCCCGACCTGCGGCTCGCCGTGCTGGCCGGCGACGAGGCCACCGTGGCCCGGGTGGCCGGCCGGGTCCGGGTCGGCGCCGGCTGGGTCTCCACCGTGCTGCAACGGCTGGTCCTGTCGATCTGGCGCGACCCGGCCACCGCCGCGCTGGTGCGGCGCGCGGCGGACGGCTACGACAGGCGACGCGACGGGCTGGTCGCCGCGCTGGCCGCGCGCGGGCTGACCGCGCACGGGCGCACCGGCATCAACGTCTGGGTGCCGGTGCCCGACGAGACGGTCGCGGTCACCGCGCTCCGCGACGCCGGCTGGTCGGTGGCGCCCGGCGGCCTCTACCGGATCGCCGCCGCCCCCGCGCTCCGGCTCACCGTGAGCACCCTCGACGAGGCCGACCTCCCCCCGCTCGCCGACGCGCTCGCCCACGCCGTGCGCCCGGTGCAAGGAGGGGCCCCCTATTAACGCTTTCGGTAGAGGCGGGGCCCCCGCTTAACACGCCCGGAGATGCGGCGTGGCGGACGGCGGAGGGGGTAGAACGGTCCGCATGGCCGAGACCGAGAGCGCACCCGGAGCGCAGGAGTTCATCCCGCCCACGGCGGACACCATCGACGAGCTGCGCGCCGCGGCGGCCGGCTGCCGGGGGTGCGAGCTCCACCGGGACGCGTCGCAGACCGTCTTCGGCCGGGGCGACGAGCGGGCCCGGGTGGTCTTCGTCGGCGAGCAACCGGGCGACGTGGAGGACCAGCAGGGGCTGCCGTTCGTCGGCCCGGCCGGCCGGCTGCTGCGCAGGGCGGTGGACGACGCCGGCCTCGACCCGCGCCACATCTACCTGACCAACGCGGTCAAGCACTTCCGCTTCGAGCGGCGCGGCACGCGGCGCATCCACCAGACCCCGGACCGGGTGCACGTCACCGCCTGCCGGCCCTGGCTGGTCGCCGAGTTCGCCAGGCTGCGTCCGGAGGTCGTGGTGGTGCTCGGCGCCACCGCCGCCAAGGCACTGCTCGGCCCCACGTTCCGGGTGACCCGCCAGCGCGGCGAGCTGCTGCCCTGGCCGGCCGCCGCGCAGCACCCGGAGGACTTCGCGCGGGTGCCGGTGGACCGGGCCGGCGCGGTCGCCGACGCGCCGGACACCCGGCTGCTCGCCACCATCCACCCGTCCGCCGTGCTGCGCGCGGACAACCAGGACGTCGCGTTCGAGGGCCTGGTCGCCGATCTCACGGTGGCCGCCGGCGCGCTGCGCTGAGTCAGCCGCGCCCCTGCCAGGTGCAGAGGCAGACCCGGTTGCCGTCCGGGTCGGCGAGCACCCAGAAGTTCGGCGCCTCGGCGTCGCTGACCAGCGTGCCACCGGCCGCCAGCGCCGCCTCCGTCCGCGCCGCGACCTCGGCCGGGTCGACCCACACGTCCGGGTGCCAGCGCTGCCGGGGCTCGTCGCGTCCGGACTCCTGGAACCAGATCGTGGGCAGCGTGCCGGCCGGGTCGCGCACCTCGTCGTCGGCGGAGCCCTGTCGCTCACCGGCCAGGACCGCGCGCCAGAACGGCGCCACCGCGGCGTGCTCCGGGCTGTCCAGCGCCAGCTCCAGGCGGGACAGCCCGGCGTACGACAGGGTGAGCCCGGCCTCGGCGGCGAGCGCCGTGATCGTCCGCGCCAGCCGCAGGTCGCGCCCGGTGACGCCGCCGGCGTCGTGCGACCACAGCCGCACGTCCACGTGGGTGTAGCGCAGGTCCAGGTCGGGATGGTGGTCGACCCGCTCGGCCTCCGCGCCGACGGCGGCCACCAGCGCCAGTCCGGCCGCGAAGTCCGGGGTACGGATGCGGGTGTGCAACGCGCCGAGCAGGAAGGTCCACCCGTCCAGCCCGGCGTCGGCGATCTGTGCTCCGGTCAGCGTGCCCATCCGGCCATCCTGTCGTGCCTCGGCCCGACCGGCCACCGTCCACACCGGATTGCCGCCCGGCACTCGGGGGTATCGCCTCCGGCATGGCCGCCGCCCGACCCTTCGTGTTCCTCGCCCGATTCGGTCCGCCCGGGTCGTACGTGGTGAGCATGCTCGTCGCCACGCTCGTCTGGCTGCCGCTGCGGTTGTGGGAGGAGCGACACGGCTCGTCGCTTGTCGCGATCGTCCGGGCCGGCTCGGTGGGCGTGGTCTGGGGGACCGCCTTCCCGTTCGTGGGGAGCCGCTGGACGAAGCCGCGCAAGCCGGCCGAAGCCGAGTGGACCGAGGGTTGGCGGCGGACCGCGGTCGCGCTGCGCCGGGGCGAACCGCCCGCCGACGAGGCCGGCCGCGCGACGGTCACCGACAACCTGCCCGTGGTACGCCGGGGAGCGCTGATCGGTCCCCTCGTCGGCACGCCGCTCTTCGCCGCGCTGATCGGGGTCGCTGTACACGTCGGGCGGGTGGCCAGCGCGGTCGGGTTCGCGGCCGTCCTGGCCGCGGTGCTCGCCGTCGCCGCGGTGACCGCCCGCCGGGAGCGCAGGTTGCGCGCGCGGCTGCGCTGATCGGGGCCCGCGGCCCCTGTCCGGGGCGGGTGAGCGGTGCCAGACTGGCCGGCATGGAGCAGCATCTGTACGAGCCCGTCCACGAAGAGTTCCGGGATCTGTGCCGCCGGTTCCTCGCCCGGGAGGCGGTGCCGCACCACGAGCGGTGGGAGGCCGAGGGCATCGTCGACCGCGAGGTGTGGCGGGCCGCCGGCGCGGCCGGGCTGCTCGGTCCCGACGTCGACCCGGCGTACGGCGGCGGCGGGCAGCGCGACTTCCGGTTCAACGCGGTGCTCGACGAGGAGATCGTCGCCAGCGGCTGCACCGGTCTCGGGTTCGGGCTGCACAACGACGTGGTGGCGCCGTACCTGACCGAGCTGACCACCGAGGAGCAGCGCAAGCGCTGGTTGCCCGGCTTCTGCTCCGGCGACCTGGTCACCGCGATCGCGATGAGCGAGCCGGGCGCGGGCAGCGACCTGGCCGGCATCCGCACCGGCGCGGTCCGCGACGGCGACTCGTGGGTGCTCAACGGCCAGAAGACGTTCATCACCAACGGCGAGCTGGCCGACCTCGTGGTGGTGGTGGTCAAGACCGCGCCGGAGCAGGGCGCGCACGGGGTGAGCCTGGTGGTGGTGGAGAGCGGCACGCCGGGCTTCGACCGGGGGCGGCGGCTGGCCAAGGTCGGCCTGAAGGCCAACGACACCGCCGAGCTGTTCTTCGACGACTGCCGGGTGCCGGCGGAGAACCTGATCGGCGCCGAGAACCAGGGCTTCTACCACCTGATGGCCAACCTGCCCCGGGAGCGGCTGAGCATCGCGGTCGGCGCGGTGGCGGCCTGCGAGAAGCTGCTCGCGCTCACCCTGGAGCACGCCCGGTCCCGGGAGGCGTTCGGCCGGCCGATCGGCAGGTTCCAGCACAACCGCTTCCTCCTGGCCGAGCTGGACACCGAGATCACCATCGCCCGGACGTTCGTGAACCACTGCGTCGCCGAGTACGACGCGGGGCGCCTGTCGGTGACCGACGCGGCGAAGGCGAAGTGGTGGACCACCGAGCTGCAGAACAAGGTCGCCGACCGGTGCGTGCAGCTGCACGGCGGTTACGGCTTCATGCTGGAGTACCCGGTGGCGAAGGCGTGGCTGGACAGCCGGGTGCAGACCATCTACGGCGGCACCACCGAGATCATGAAGGAGATCATCGGGCGCGGCCTCGGCCTGTAGCGAAACCGGTTGCCGACCGGCCGGTCCGGTGCGCGACGATGAGGCACCCGTCCTCACCAGGAGCGTCATGGCCACCGACCTGACCGCGCCGGCCCCGCCCCGGCGGTCCGACGTCGCCGGCATCCAGCGGCGTACCCTCCGGCTGCTCTTCCTCACCCAGATCGTCGGCGGCGTCGGCGTCGCCATCGGCATCTCGGTCGGCGCGCTGCTCGCCGCCCGGGTCGCCGGCACCGCCCTGGCCGGGCTGGCGCAGAGCGCCGGCGTGGTCGGCGCCGCGCTGCTCGCCGTCCCGGTGACCCGGCTGATGGCGGCACGCGGGCGGCGACCCGGGCTGGTGCTTGCCTACCTGGTCGGCGCGGTCGGCGGCGCGCTGGTGGTGGTCGCCGTGGTGAGCGGCGTGGTGCCGCTGCTCTTCGTCGGCATGCTGCTGTTCGGCGGCGGCACGGCGGCGAACCTCCAGGCCCGCTACACCGCCGTCGACCTGGCCGACCCGGCGCGCCGGGGCCGGCAACTGTCGCTGGTGGTCTGGGCCACCACCATCGGCTCGGTGGCCGCGCCGAACTTCGCCGCGCTCGCCGACGACGTCACCCACGGGTGGGGCCTGCCGCTGCTGGCCGGCCCGTTCCTGGTCAGCGCCGTCGCGTTCACGCTCGCCGCCGGCGTACTCCTGGCCCTGCTCCGGCCGGATCCGCTGCTCACCGCGCGCCGGCTGGCGGCGGCCGAGCCGGACCCCGCCGCGGACCCCGCCCGGAAGGTCACCCGCCGCGGTGGCATGGCCGCCGCGTGGCGGACGGTACGCCGCCGGCCGGCCGCCCGGCTCGGCATCGGCGCGGTCGCGGTGGGGCACCTGGTGATGGTCGCGGTGATGTCGATGACCCCGGTGCACCTCGACGAGTGGCACTCGGACGCGGACCTGCTGCGCGTGGTCGGCGTCGTGCTCAGCCTGCACATCGCCGGCATGTACGCGTTCTCGCCGGTGGTGGGCTGGCTCACCGACCGGCTGGGCCGGCGGCCGGTGATCCTCGGCGGGGTGGCGTTCCTGCTTGCCGCGTGCGCGGTCGCCGGCGCCGCCGGGCACCACACCCCGGCGCTCTCGGTGGGGCTGGCGCTGCTCGGGCTGGGCTGGTCGGGCACCATGGTGGCGGGCTCGACGCTGCTGTCGGAGTCGGTGCCCACCGCCGACCGGCCCGGCGTGCAGGGGCTGTCCGACCTGCTCATGGGGTTGGCCGGGGCGAGTGCGGCGGCGGTGAGCGGGTTCGTCATGCGGGCCGCGGGGTACCCGACGCTCACCCTGCTGGCGGCGATCGCGGTGGTGCCGCTGGTGGCGCTCGCGCTGCGGCGTCCCGGTCCGGCACCACTCGACGAGGAGGACTGAACACGTGCGGCTGACCGACTTCTGGACGCGGTTGGAGGAGGCGTTCGGGCCGGGTTACGCGGCCAGCATCGCCAGCGACCAGGTGCTCTCCCAGCTCGGCGGACGGACCGTCGAGCAGGCGCTCGCGGCCGGTGAGGAAACGCACGTGGTGTGGCGCGCGGTGGTCGCCGCGTATCCCGACCGGGTGCCCGCCCGACTACGCTGAGCAGCCTTTTCCTCGATTGCGCGTGTCGCTTGCCCAGTCGTACACCTGTTCGGCTATTGTCCACAGCGGGGTGCTCGTCCACAGTTCGCGGCCCGTCGGCTGGTTTTCTGTCGGACCCAGCGCCTAGCGTGTCCCGCGTGACGCGAAGCTCAGGAAAGACGCCGGCGAAGGCAGGGGTGGCAACGATGGCGGCAGGTCCTGACCGGGAGAAGGCGCTCGACCTTGCTCTCGCTCAGATCGACAAGCAGTTCGGCAAGGGCTCGGTGATGCGGCTGGGGGAACGGCCCGTCATCCAGACGGCGGTCACGCCGACCGGGTCCATCGCGCTCGACGTGGCGCTCGGCGTGGGCGGTCTGCCCCGCGGCCGGGTCGTCGAGATCTACGGTCCGGAGTCCAGCGGTAAGACCACTGTCGCCCTGCATGCGGTGGCCAACGCCCAGCGGGCGGGTGGCATCGCCGCGTTCATCGACGCGGAGCACGCGCTCGACCCGGAGTACGCCAAGGCGCTCGGTGTCGACACCGACGCCCTGCTGGTCTCCCAGCCGGACACCGGCGAGCAGGCGCTGGAGATCACCGACATGCTGGTCCGCTCCGGCGCGATCGACATCATCGTGATCGACTCGGTGGCCGCGCTGGTGCCGCGCGCCGAGATCGAGGGCGAGATGGGCGACAGCCACGTCGGCCTCCAGGCCCGGCTGATGAGCCAGGCGCTGCGGAAGATCACCGGCATTCTCAACAACACCGGCACCACCGCGATCTTCATCAACCAGCTCCGCGAGAAGATCGGCGTGATGTTCGGCAGCCCGGAGACCACGACCGGTGGTCGGGCGCTGAAGTTCTACGCCTCGGTCCGGCTCGACGTGCGCCGCATCGAGAGCCTGAAGGACGGCACCGACGTGGTCGGCAACCGCACCCGGGTCAAGGTCGTGAAGAACAAGGTCGCCGCGCCGTTCAAGCAGGCCGAGTTCGACATCATGTACGGCAAGGGCATCTCCCGCGAGGGCTCCCTGATCGACGTCGGCGTGGAGCAGGCGATCATCCGCAAGTCCGGCGCCTGGTACACCTACGACGGCGACCAGCTCGGCCAGGGCAAGGAGAAGGCCCGCGAGTTCCTCCGGGAGAACCCGGACGTGGCTGCCGAGATCGAGAAGAAGATCCTGGAGAAGCTCGGTGTCGGCACCGGTGGTGCCGGCGACGCCGCCGGTGGCCCGGAGCTGCCGCCGGTCGACTTCTGATCCGCTGACCCGTGGCAGGACGACGCGCCCGCACGGGGCGGGGCTGGGATGCCGGCCCACCCCGTGCGGGTGACGCCACCGGCACGCCCCAGCCCCGCCGTGGGCGTCGCGGTCGCGCGGCGGAGCCCGATCCGGGGGAGGCTCCGGCTCCGCCGCGCGACGAGGCCGAGCTGGCCCGGGAGATCTGCCTGCGCCAGCTCGCCACCCGGCCGCGCACCCGGGCCGAGCTGGCCGGCGCGCTGGCCCGACGGGGCATCTCCGAGGAGACCGCCGAGCGGGTGCTCGACCGCTACGACGAGGTGGGCATCGTCGACGACGCCGCGTTCGCCCGGGCCTGGGTGAGCAGCCGGCACAACGGTCGTGGGCTGGCCCGGCGGGCGCTCGCCAACGAGCTGCGCCAGAAGGGCGTCGACGGCGAGGTGGCCGGCGCCGCCCTGGACGGGCTGGACGAGGAGACCGAGGCGGAGACGGCGCGCGTCCTGGTGGACCGGAAGCTGCGCACCGCCCGCGGCGAGCCCGACGCGGTGTTCCGTCGCCTGGTCGGCATGCTGGCCCGCAAGGGCTACCCGGCCGGCGTGGCGATCGGTGCGGTCAAGGACGCGCTCGCCGCGCAGAGCGCCGAGGCGGCCGAGTTCGCCGAGCACATCGACGCCGACGCGCTGGCCGACGCCGAGAACGACCTCGACGCCCGCCGGCACGACTAGACGCCTCCGCCGTCCCGCCGCCGTCGAGGAGGGGTGCACGCCGATGTTGAAGGCATGCCTGAACGGCGGCCGCCGCCGGGACGACCATCCCGCCGTGCCGCTCACCGCGGCCGAGCTGGCGGCCGACGCGGTCCGTTGCGCGAGCGCCGGCGCGGCGGCGGTGCACGTGCATCCGCGCGACGACGACGGCGCCGAGTCGCTCGACCCGGCCGTGATCGCGGCGGCGGTCGAGGCCGTCCGGGCGGCCCGTCCCGGCCTGCCGGTGGGCGTGAGCACCGGCGCGTGGATCGTCCCCGATCCGGTCGAGCGGGTGGCCGCCGTCCGCGCCTGGACGGCGCTGCCGGACTTCGCCTCGGTCAACGCCCACGAACCCGGGGCGGCGGCGGTCGCCGCGGCCCTGCACGAGCGCGGCGTGATGGTCGAGGCGGGCCTCTGGACGGAGGCGGCGGTCCACGCCTGGCGCCGCTGGCCGACGCCCACCGGGCGGGTCCTGGTCGAGTGCATGGCGGAGTCGGCCGAGGTGGCGCTCGCCGACGCGGCGGCGATCCTCGCCGCGCTGCCCGACGGGTGCCCGCCGGTGCTGCTGCACGGCGAGGGCCCGGCGACCTGGCCGGTGTTCGCCGAGGCGGTCCGCCGCGGCCTGCACACCCGGATCGGCCTGGAGGACACCCTGCTGCTGCCGGACGGCGCGACCGCGCCGGACAACGCCACTTTGGTGACCGCCGCCCGAACCCTTCAGTGATCAAGGAGTTCGGGTCGGGTCCGGAGATCGTCTCCGACGCGCACTCCTTGGTCGCCGAGGGCGGCGGGCCGGGTGGGTGGCGGGAGGGGGCCTGAGCAGGCGGAAAAGGTCACGCTGCGATGACGGCCGGCGAGGTTTGTCCGAGGCTGTCCGGCATATTCTCAGCACTCCGTGACCGAGCAACTTCTCTCCGTCCGGGTGGTTTGATCATGACTCCTTGACCGAACGGCCCCTCGCGACCTAGCCTCGCCATACAGGCTCACTTTGCCCGACCAGCGCAGGCTAAGCGCACAACATAGATCTCGTAACAGAACAGCATCACTTTGGCCAGCTTCACCGGCCCTTGACGGCCGCTCCGGACCCGTTCGGAGCGTCCGACAACTGCAACCGGCCGCCGGCGGTACCCAACGATGGGCACCGCCGACGGAAAGCTGCCCACAGCCAGCCGCTCCGGTCGGGCGTCCAGAGCCGCAGGCGCGTGTCGTTCGCGCGTGTCCTGCGGCGCCGACGTTCAGGGGAGGCGGCCATGGCGGGGCGGCACAGGTTCACCGGCGGTCTGCCACACGGTTCCGGTCGTGCCTCGCCGGGCGGGGGCGCGGCGCCGACCCGTCGGGAGACGCCTGTCGGAGCGACGGCATGAGCGCCTTCGACGTCGTCCTCCTCGTGGTGGTGCTGCTGCTCGTCGCGGTGGTCGTCGGCGCCGTGCTGTTCGGCGTACGGGCGCTCAAGCGCTTCAGCCTGGCCCCCGCGCCGGAGGACCCGGCGTTCATCGCCGAGAAGGACCGGCAGGAGCAGTCCCTGGCCGCGCTGCGCACCGCCGCCGACGAGGTGAACAGCACCATCGACGTGGCGAAGTCCGCCGCCTCCGCGGCCCGGGCCGAGGCGGCCGCCGCCAAGGCCGAGGCCAAGGCCGCCCGAGCCGAGGCGCGGCGGGTCCTCGACGACGCCCGCGCCGAGGCCGACACCGTGCTGGAACGGGCGCACAAGCAGGCCGAGGCGGACGCCGAGCAGTTGCGCGCCACCGCGCGGCGCAGCGGCGAGCGCGAGGTCGCGGTGCTCGCCGCCACCACCCGGGAGCAGGCCGCCGAGGTCGAGCGGCGGGCCGCCCGGATGGACGAGCGGGAACGGCTGCACACCGAGGAGGTGGAGCGGCTCGCCGAGCGCGAGCGGCAGCTCACCGCCGCCACCGCCGCGCTCGCCGCCCGGGAGGCCGCACTCGTCGAGCGCGAGCGGGAGCTGACCGAGGTGGAGGAGCAGCGTCGCCGCGAGCTGGAGCGGGTGGCCGGGCTGACCGCCGACACGGCCCGCGCCGAGCTCGTCGAGTCGATCGAGGGGCAGGCCAAGCGGGAGGCCGCGCTGCTGGTCCGGGAGATCGAGGCGGACGCCCGGGGCAGCGCCGAGCAGCGCGCCCGCAGCATCGTGGTGGACGCCATCCAGCGGGTCGCCAGCGAGCAGACCGCCGAGAGCGTGGTCAGCGTCCTGCACCTGCCCGGCGACGAGATGAAGGGACGCATCATCGGCCGGGAGGGGCGCAACATCCGCGCCTTCGAGTCGGTCACCGGCGTCAACCTGATTATCGACGACACCCCCGAGGCGGTGCTGCTGTCCTGCTTCGACCCGGTCCGCCGCGAGGTCGGCCGGGTCACGCTGGAGAAGCTGGTCCTGGACGGCCGGATCCACCCGCACCGGATCGAGGAGGTATACGACCTGGCCCGCCACGAGGTGGCGGAGCTGTGTCACCGGGCCGCCGAGGACGCCCTGGTCGAGGTGGGCATCACCGAGATCCACCCGGAGCTGGTCACCCTGCTGGGCCGGCTGCGCTACCGCACCTCGTACGGGCAGAACGTGCTCAAGCACCTGGTCGAGACCGCGCACATCGCCGGCACCATGGCCGCGGAGCTGCGGTTGGACGTGCCGACCATCAAGCGGTGCGCGTTCCTGCACGACATCGGCAAGGCGCTCACCCACGAGGTGGAGGGCAGCCACGCCATCATCGGCGCCGACCTGGCCCGCAAGTACGGCGAGACCGAGGACGTGGTGCACGCCATCGAGGCGCACCACAACGAGGTGCCGCCGCAGACCATCGAGGCGGTCCTCACCCAGGCGTCCGACGCCTGCTCGGGCGGGCGGCCCGGGGCCCGGCGGGAGAGCCTGGAGGCGTACGTCAAGCGGCTGGAGCGGATCGAGGAGATCGCGGCCGGCAAGCTCGGCGTGGAGAAGGTCTTCGCCATGCAGGCGGGCCGGGAGATCCGGGTGATGGTGAAGCCGGACGACGTGGACGACATCGGCGCGGCGGTGCTGGCCCGGGACGTGGCCAAGCAGATCGAGGAGGAGCTGACCTATCCGGGGCAGATCCGGGTGACTGTGGTGCGCGAGTCCCGGGTCACCGAGATCGCCCGCTGACGACTGACGCGAGAAGGGCCGGCCCCCCGCGCGGCCCCCCGCCCCCCACACCGCCGGGGTCACATTTCCCCCCCCCCCCCCGCCCCGGGGGGGGCCCCCCCC
>NZ_JBITEP010000009.1:80073-214930 GCF_044455315.1 Micromonospora sp. NPDC051300
GAGCGGGGTGAGTGGGGGGCGCGTGCCCGGGGACCCCGCTCCCCCCCGCGGCCCACTCCCGCGCGCGGGGCGGGCGGTTGCCCCCCGGCCCGCCCCTTCTCGCGTCAGTCGTCAGTTGCCGCCGGCGCCCTCGGCCTGGGAGGCGAGCACGGCGGGCGGCGGGGTCGGGGCCGGGCCGGTGGTCTTGCGGCCGCGGGAGAGGCGACGCTCGGCGTACTGCGCGAGCTTCGACAGCGTGTAGTTGATCGCGATGAAGAGCACGGCGATCACGGTGTAGACCTGGATGGGGTTGCCCAGTACGCCGATGATCTGCTTGCCGATGTTGAGCGTCTCCTCGTAGCTGATGATGAAGCCCAGCGAGGTGTCCTTGAGGACCACCACGAGCTGGCTGATCAGCGCCGGCAGCATGATCCGGAAGGCCTGCGGCAGCAGGATCAGCCGGGTGCTCTGGAACGGGGAGAGCCCGACCGCGGCGGCGGCCTCGGCCTGACCGCCGGGCAGCCCCTCCATGCCGGAGCGCAGGATCTCGGCGATGACCACCGAGTTGTAGACCGTCAGGCCGATGACGAGGTACCAGAGGTTGTCGAACGAGATCCCGAACTCGGGGAAGCCGCGCGCCACGAAGAAGATGGTGATGACGACCGGGAGGCCGCGGAACACCTCGACGCAGACCCGGGTCACCACGGCCAGCAGCCGGTTGAGCCCACGCAGGACGTAGGCCAGGGGGGTGGCCATGCCGGTGAACCGCCGCCGGGTCAGGCTCTTGAGCTGGATCCGCAGTACGGCGAGCAGGGTGCCGACGACGAGCGACGCGACGATGGCCAACGCGGCGGCGATCAGGGTGTTCTTCAGCCCGACCCAGAGCCGCTGCCAGACCTGGGAGAAGTTCTCGTTCGACGGGTCGACGAGCGGACCCCACAGCTCCATCGAGAGCTGACCCTTGTCCGCCAGCGGGCGGTAGATCAGGAAGTACGCGCCGATCAGCACCACCGCGACCGCGACCAGGCTGCTGATCAGCGTGATCCGGCGCTGGCGCGGGCCGGGGACGTCGTAGAGGACGCTGGTCTGCCGGCTCATCGGGCCACCGCCTGTCGCTTCTCGATCTGGTCCAACAGGGCGCCGAGCGGCACCGTCATGATCAGGTAGCCGACGGAGATGCCGATCGCCACCGGGATGAAGGCGTAGCCGCCCGCGGAGGTGAGCTGGTCGGCGGTCTGGGAGAGGTCGCCCACCACACCGAAGAAGCCGACGAGCGCCGAGTTCTTGATCATTGCGATGATCACCGAGCCGAGCGGCACGATGGAGGCCTTCCACGACTGCGGCAGCACCACGTGGCGCAGGTTCTGGCCGAACGTGAGGCCCAACGAACGGGCCGCCTCGGCCTGGCCGGCGGGCACCGCGTTGACGCCGGAGCGCAGCGCCTCGCAGACGAACGCCGCCGTGTAGAGGACCAGCGCGATCAGTCCGAAGCGGAAGTAGGGCAGGTCGGTGCCGAGGCGGCTGAAGACCGCCTCCAGCCCGGGGATCCGCAGGAAGTTGGCGTTCGAGCCGAGCGCCGGCAGGCCGAACGCGGCGAAGAACAGCACCACGGTCAGGGGCATGTTCCGGAAGATGTTCACGTACGTGGTGCCGACGGCGCGCAGCGGCGGCACCGGCGAGATGCGCAGCACCGCCACGACGGCACCCAGGATCAGGGCGCCGATCGCGGCGAGTACGCAGATCTGGAGGGTGAGCCAGAACCCGCCCGCGAAGACGTCGAACTTGTCGATGAGCACATTCACGGGTCGGTTTCCTCCCCACCCTCCGGATCGGACGGATCAGTAGCGGTTGACGGTCGGGGCGTCGCCCAGCGTGGCGCCGAACTTGCCGGCGGTGTCGTCCCAGGCCTTCTTCCAGCTACCGTCCTGGAACGCCTTGTCCAGGGTGTCGTTGATGAAGTTACGGAAGTCGGTGTCCTCCTTCTTGACACCGATGCCGTAGGGCTCCTTGGTGAAGTTGTCGCCGGCCATCTTGAAGGACGCCTCGTCCTTGGCGATGTAGCCGAGCAGGATGACGTTGTCGGTGGTGACGGCGTCGACCTGCTTGCCCTTCAGGGCGTCGCGGCACTTGTCGTAGGTGTCGAAGAGCACCAGCTGGGTGGCGACGTCCTTGACGTACTTCTTGATCTCCTCGGCCGGGGTGGAGCCGGTGACCGAGCAGACCTTCTTGGTGCCGTCCTTGAACGAGTCCGGGCCGGTGATGGCGGCCTCGTCCTTGCGCACCATGATGTTCTGGCCGGCCTCGTAGTACGGCCCGGCGAAGGCGATGCGCTCCTTGCGCTTGTCGTTGATCGTGTAGGTGGCCGCGACCAGGTCGACGGTGCCGTTCACGATGACGTCCTCACGGACCTTCGACGGCGTCTCGACGTACTCGATCTTGTCCTCGGGGATGCCGAGTTCCTTCACGATGAGCTTCGCGACCTCGACGTCGAAGCCCTCCGGCTTGCCGGAGAGGCCCTTCTGGCCGAAGCCCGGCTGGTCGAACTTCGTGCCGACCTTGATCTTCTGGGCCTTGTTCAGCCGCTCCATCGTGCTGCCGGCGGCGAAGTTCTTGCTGCCGGCGCCGGTGTCCTCGTCGTCACCGTCGCCGCCGCAGGCGGCCAGGCCGAGCGCCAGAGTCGCCGCCGCGGCGACCGCGGCCATGCGCTTGTATCGCATACACATCTCCTTCTTCGACGGAGCCGCCCGGGGACGACTCCACTACGGACGCTCAGTGCGTGAGGATCTTGGAGAGGAAGTCCTTGGCCCGCTCGCTGCGCGGGTTCGCGAAGAACTCGGCCGGTGGGGCGTCCTCGACCAGTTGCCCGTCGGCCATGAAGACGACCCGGTTGGCGGCGTGCCGGGCGAAGCCCATCTCGTGCGTGACCACCACCATGGTCATGCCGTCGCGCGCCAGCGAGGTCATCACGTCGAGCACCTCGCCGACCATCTCCGGGTCGAGGGCGCTGGTCGGCTCGTCGAAGAGCATCGCCTTGGGCTGCATGGCGAGCGCGCGGGCGATGGCGACCCGCTGCTGCTGGCCGCCGGAGAGCTGCGCGGGGTACTTGTCCGCCTGGTTGGCGATGCCGACGCGGTCGAGCAGGGCCAGGCCGCGCTCGCGGGCGGCGGCCGGCTTCTCCTTGCGGACCTTGACCGGCCCGAGCGTGACGTTCTCCAGGATGGTCTTGTGCGCGAAGAGGTTGAACGACTGGAACACCATGCCGACCTCGCTGCGCAGCTTGGCCAGGGGCTTGCCCTCGGCCGGCAGCGGCTGCCCGTCGAACGTGATGGTGCCGTCGTTGATCGGTTCGAGCCGGTTGATGGCCCGGCACAGCGTCGACTTGCCGGAGCCGGACGGGCCGATCACCACGACCACCTCGCCCCGGCCGACGGAGAGGGACACGTCGTCGAGCACGTGCAGCGGCCCGAACCACTTGTTGACCCCGTCGAGCACGATCAGCGGGTCGCCCGTCGTCACGTCGTCCACCGTCCCTGTCGGTCGTGCCGGAACCGGGGTCGGTCGACCGCCGGTTGGGCAACTGTAGGCGGCCTGATGTGGCGGTACGCAACCCAGATGGTCACGGAGCGGTAACACCGGTCACCGGCGTCCCGGCGCGTCCGAAATCCGGCACGGCCGGAGCGTCCGAGTGGCGGCGACGTCCGGTCGCGGAGATCATGAGGCGATGACCGACACGTTCCGGCTGACCGATCACGCACGCGGTGGCGGCTGCGCCTGCAAGATCCCGCCCGGTGAGCTGGAGGCGATGGTCGCCGGGCTCGGTCCGAGCGGCGGCACCGCCGACCTGCTGGTCGGCCTGGATAACGGCGACGACGCCGCGGTGGTCCGGCTGGACGAGCGCACCGGCCTGGTGACCACCGCCGACTTCTTCACCCCGGTGGTCGACGACGCGTACGACTGGGGTCGCATCGCCGCCGCCAACGCGCTCTCCGACGTGTACGCGATGGGCGGCACCCCGCTCGTCGCGCTCAACCTGCTCTGCTGGCCGCGCGAGGTGCTGCCGCTGGAGCTGGCCCGCGAGGTGCTGCGCGGCGGGCAGGACGTGGCCCGGGAGGCCGGCTGTCACCTGGCCGGCGGGCACAGCGTCGACGACGACGGCCCGAAGTACGGCCTGGCGGTCACCGGCGTGGTCCGACCCGACGAGCTGATCACGCTCGACGCGGGCCGGGCCGGGCTGCCGCTGTCGCTGACCAAGCCGCTCGGCGTCGGCGTGCTCAACACCCGGCACAAGCAGACCGGCGAACGGTTCGCCGAGGCGGTCGAGTCGATGGTCCGGCTCAACCGGGACGCCGCGCGCGCGGCGGTCGAGGCCGGCATCCGCTGCGGCACCGACGTGACCGGCTTCGGCCTGCTCGGACACGCCTCGAAGCTGGCCCGGGCCAGCCGGCTGACGGTCGTGATCGACACCGCCGCGGTGCCGTACCTGCCCGGCGCGCGGGAGGCGCTGCGCGACGGGTACGTCAGCGGCGGCACCCGGCGCAACCTGGAGTGGGTGACGCCGTGGACGGACGCCGGCGACGCCGACGAGTCGGAGCGGCTGCTGCTGGCCGACGCGCAGACCTCGGGCGGGCTGCTGGTCGCCGGCGAGGTGCCGGGCGGCACGGTGATCGGCGAGCTGCTGCCCGCCTCCGACCGCCTGATCCGGCTGCGCTGACGCGCCGCGTCGGTGCGCGCGGCGGAGCACGATACCCGATAAACTGTCATCTTCCCGCTACTCAGGGCAACGTCGCCCAGGGAAATTTTGCCCGGAATGGTCACAGACCGGTAACTTGCCCCCGGTCGAGGTCAAATGCCCCCCACCATCGTCAGTAAGGCCCGATCCGGAGGCCGGTGGGACGAGCGCAGCGAGGAGGCGGCATGACCGAGCTGTGGAACTGGAGAATCGACGGCGGCGCGCCGGTGGAGGTCTACCCGGCGATGGCCGAGGCGCTCGGCCGGGTGGTGATGCCCCTGGCCGTCGCCGACCCGGTCCGGCTCCCCGCGTACGCGGTGGTCTGCGACGTGTGGGAGGCGCCCGGGGCGTACGGCACCGTGGTCGACTGTTACGGCGTGCCCGAACGCCTGGCCGAGCTGCCCGCGATCGCGGCGCTGGCCCGGGTGCTGGGCCGCAACTGCCTGATGCGCGACGACACGCTCGACGCCGGACGGCACCTGCTGGTCGCCCCGGACGGCACGATCCGCCCGGTGCACTTCGACGTGGTCGAGACCGACGACGGCGAGGTGCTCAGCAACCAACGCCTCTGCACCGAGGCCGACCCCGGCTGCCGGGGCTGGTCGCGCTGCCACCGCTCCCGGTGGGCGCCCGACTCGGTCGGGCCGGCGCTCGCCGCCGCCTGACCGGGTCCGCCCGTCGCCGGCCGTCGACCCGCCCGGATACGCTGTCCGGGTCATGACTACCGCAGCCGCGGGCAGCCCGCGCACCTATCAGGTGCGCACGTACGGCTGCCAGATGAACGTGCACGACTCCGAGCGCATCTCCGGCCTCCTGGAGGACGCCGGCTACGTGCGCGCCCCCGAGGCCGGCGACCAGCCCGACGTGGTGGTGTTCAACACCTGCGCGGTCCGGGAGAACGCCGACAACCGGCTCTACGGCAACCTGGGTCACCTGCGCCCCGTCAAGGCGAAGCACCCCGGGATGCAGATCGCGGTCGGTGGCTGCCTCGCCCAGAAGGACCGCGGCGACATCGTCCGCAAGGCCCCCTGGGTGGACGTGGTCTTCGGCACGCACAACATCGGCTCGCTGCCGGCGTTGCTGGACCGGGCCCGGCACAACGCCGCCGCCGAGGTGGAGATCCTGGAGTCGCTGGAGGTCTTCCCCTCCACGCTGCCGACCCGGCGCGAGTCGACGTACGCCGGGTGGGTCTCCATCTCCGTCGGCTGCAACAACACCTGCACGTTCTGCATCGTGCCGTCGCTGCGCGGCAAGGAGAAGGACCGCCGTCCCGGCGACGTCCTCTCCGAGGTGCGCGCGCTGGTCGCCGAGGGCGTGCTGGAGGTGACCCTGCTCGGGCAGAACGTCAACTCCTACGGCGTCGAGTTCGGCGACCGCTACGCGTTCGGCAAACTGCTCCGAGCCTGCGGCGACATCGACGGGTTGGAGCGGGTCCGGTTCACCAGCCCGCACCCGAAGGACTTCACCGACGACGTGATCGAGGCGATGGCCGAGACGCCCAACATCTGCCACTCGCTGCACATGCCGTTGCAGTCCGGCTCCGACGACGTGCTGCGCGCGATGCGCCGCTCGTACCGGTCGGAGCGTTACCTGGGGATCATCTCCAAGGTCCGGGCGGCGATGCCGGACGCGGCGATCACCACGGACATCATCGTCGGCTTCCCCGGCGAGACCGAGGACGACTTCGCGCGCACCCTGGACGTGGTCCGGGAGGCCCGGTTCTCGTCGGCGTTCACCTTCCAGTACTCCAAGCGCCCCGGCACCCCGGCCGCCACCATGGACGGTCAGTTGCCCAAGCAGGTCGTGCAGGAGCGCTACGAGCGGTTGGTCGCCTGCGTCGAGGAGATCACCTGGGCGGAGAACAAGAAGCTGGTGGGCGAGACCGTCGAGGTGCTGGTCGCCGTCGGCGAGGGCCGCAAGGACGAGCGCACCGGCCGGATGTCCGGGCGGGCCCGCGACGGCCGGCTGGTGCACTTCGCCACCGGCGACCTGGCCGGGCAGATCCGTCCCGGCGACATCGTGCACACCGCCGTCACGTACGCGGCCCCGCACCACCTGAACGCGGACGGTGCGCCGCTGGCGCACCGGCGCACCCGGGCCGGCGACGCGGCCGACGCGGGGCGCGCCCCGCGTACCCCCGGGGTGCTGCTCGGGCTGCCGACGATCGGCGCGCCGGCCGAGTCGCCCGCCCCCACCACAGGCGGTTGCGCCGTCCGCTGACCCGCCCGCGTCGAAGGAGGGGCCCCTTCTTAACACCGAGTGTTAAGAAGGGGCCCCTCCTCTACCGAATGCGTTAAGAGGGGGCCCCTCCTTACACCATCAGCAGGCGGTGCCGTTGAGCTTGACGGTGGCGGGGGTGGCGGCGGTGCCGTTGGCGGTGAAGCCGACGGTCACCGAGGCACCCGGCGCCAGCGACGACGCCCAGTTCGGCGCGGCGGCCGTGACCGTCGTGCCGGACTGCGTGACGGTGGCGTTCCAGCCGCTCGCAAGCGTCACCCCGGACGGCCAGGTCCAGGTGACCGACCAGGGGTTCACCGCGGCGGTGCCGGTGTTCTTCACGGTCAGCTCGCCCTGGAAGCCGCCGGCCCACGCGTTGACCTGCTTGTAGCCGGCGGTGCACCCGCCGCTCGGCGCCGGCGTGGTCGGCGTCGGGCCGGGCGTGGTCGGGTTCGGCGTGGGGGAGCCGGTGCCGGTCGGCGTCGGGTTCGGATTGCCGCCGCCGGACGGCGGGATCAGGTAGGGCTGGAGGATGGACTGCTTGGCCTGGTTGACAGTGGTCCAGTCGTCGTTGGCGATGCCGCCGGTGTCACCCGAGTTGGGGTTCCACGACCAGTAGGTGAACGACATGCCGTTGACCCCGGTGCCGGTGTAGGCCATCAGGTTCTCCAGCCAGATCCGGTCCTTCGGGTCCTGGAGCGTGGTGCCGAACTCGCCCATCATGATCGGCGCGATGTTCTGCTTGTAGAGGTAGCCCCAGTACTTGTCCCAGATCGCCGGCATGTTCGCCGGGTAGCTCGGGTCGTCGAACCAGGCCTGCCGGTAGACCGAGGTGGCGTACTCGTGCGGCGAGTAGACCAGCCGGTTCGCCACGTTCAACCGGACCGGGAACTGCCCGGCCTTGGAGAGGTTGCCGCCCCACCAGCCGCAGTCCTCGTCGTTGCTGGGGTCGTTGTCCCAGACGTTCGACAGGCCGCCGCTCGGGCAGCTCACCCCCTCCACGAAGATCAGCCAGTTCGGCTGCACGCCGAGGATCGCGTTGCCGGCCCGCTCGGCGGCGAGCCGCCAGTCGCGGGCGGTGTCGCCGCAGCCCCAGCAGGCGCCGGTGGCGGCCGGGTTGGTGCCCTCGGCGTGCGGCTCGTTGTGCAGGTCGGCGCCGATCACTGTGGGATTGTTGGCGTACCGCTGGGCCATCGTCTTCCAGTCGTTGATCCAGGTCGCCTCGGAGACCCCCGAGGTGTACCAGAGCGGCGACTGCCCGGCCGAGGTCGGCCGGTGGCGGTCCAGGATGACCCGCATCCCCTTGCTTCCCGCGTAGTCGATGACCTTGTCCAGGATCTGCAGCGGGGAGAGCCCGATCAGGTCCGGGTTGACGAAGTCGTTGATCCCGGTCGCGGTCGCGCCCGGCTTGATGGCGTCGTTCGAGTAGGGGATGCGCAGCGTGTTGTAGCCCAGGCGGGCCATGGTGTCGAGCTGGCCGCGCCACGGGTTGCTCGACCACAGGCCGTGGAAGGTCTTGTTGTCGGTCTCCATGCCGAACCAGTTGATGCCGGTGAGCCGGACGGTCGCGCCCGTGCTGTCGACGATCTTGTTGCCGCTGGTGTGCAGGTAGCCGGTTCCGGTGCCGCCGGCCGCCGCGGCGGCCGGGGTGGTGCTGACGGCCACGGCGACGAGGATGCCGGCCGCGGCGGTGGCGAGCGCCGTCAGGGCGCCGCCGAGGGCGGTGCGTCGGTGCATGGAAGCTCCACTTCGGATGCCCGCGCCGCACAGGCGCCGCGGGCGGCAGGACCAGGAGACACGGCACGCTCGTCATCGAGTACGCGGACAGCGTCCACCGGGCCGTGACGTGGACGGCCACCCAGCGGGAGGCACCGGCGACAGTCGACGGCGGTGATCAGCCGTCGACGCCCTCGCGCCGGTGTCGGAACCTGGCTCCGCCGCTCATTCTGATCAGCCCACCTCGATGCGTCAACCCGACCCCGACCGGCCCGGCTCCGGCCGCGGGCCCGCGCGGTCGGCCGGCAGGGGCGTGCGCGGCCGGTGCGCGCGTGTCCGGGCTGCCCGGCGCCCGGACACGCG
Source organism: Micromonospora sp. NPDC051300 (assembly GCF_044455315.1). Classification (NCBI taxonomy): domain Bacteria; kingdom Bacillati; phylum Actinomycetota; class Actinomycetes; order Micromonosporales; family Micromonosporaceae; genus Micromonospora; species Micromonospora sp. NPDC051300. Next base: position 89,078 of record NZ_JBITEP010000009.1, read on the forward strand.
GGAGCCCCCGGGTCGGGCGACCCGGGGGCTCCGTCGTGCGTGCGTCAGCCGGCCTGCTCGGCGAGCTGGAGGAACTGCCGCTTCGAGGCGAGCGCCGACTCGGCCTCCTTGACCCGGCGGTTGTCGCCGGCCGCCTGGGCCCGGGCCAGCCGGTCCTCGGCCTCGGCGACCTGGGCGCGCATCTGCGCCAGCAGCGGGTTGTCCTCCTTGGAGGTGCGCCGCCACGCCGAGTCCATCACCTCGCGGACCTTGTCGTCCACGGCCCGCAGCCGGCGCTCCAGACCGGCGGCCGCCTCGCGCGGCACCCGGCCGGCCTCGTGCCACTGGGCCTGGATCTCCCGCAGCTTCGCCTGCGCGCCCTTCGGGTCGCCGTCGACGTCGAGCGCCTCGGCCTCGGCCAGCAGCGCCTGCTTGCGCTCCAGGTTGCCCCGCTGCTCGTTGTCCCGCGCCGAGAAGACCTCACTGCGGCGGGTGAAGAACTCGTCCTGGGCGGCCCGGAACCGTTCCCAGAGCTTCTGCTCGGCCTCCTTGGCGGCGCGCGGCGCGGCCTTCCACTGGGCCATCAGGTCCTTGAGCTGGCCGGCGGTGACGCCCCAGTCGGTCGACTCCTTGAGCTTCTCCGCCTCGGCGACCAGCTCCTCCTTGACCGTCTGCGCCTGCTTGCGCTGCTGGTCGAGGGAGGCGAAGTGGGCGCCCCGGCGGCGGGTGAAACCGTCGCGCGCGGCGGCGAACCGCTTCCACAGCTCGCCGTCGGACTTCTTGTCGACGCCGCGGATGGTCTTCCACTCGTCGAGGATCTCCTTGAGCCGGTCACCGGCGGTCTTCCAGCCGGTCGACTCGGCGGCCAGCTTCTCGGCCTCCTCGACCAGGGCGGTCTTGCGGGCCAGCGCCTCACCCCGGGCGGCCTCGCGGGCGGCCTTGGCCTCGCCGGCCTTCTCCTCGGCGACCGTGGCCAGCTTGTCCAGCCGGGCGGCCAGGGCGTCGATGTCGCCGACCACGTGCGCCTCGGGCAGCGACGCCCGGATCCGGCGGATCGTGGCCAGCGAGCCGCCGGCGTCCGCCGCGCCCGAGTTGAGCCGGGCCTCGGTCAGGTCGACCTCCGTCACCAGGTCGGAGAAGCGCCGGGCGAAGTGGGCGAGCCCTTCCTCCGGGGCGCCCGCCTGCCAGGATCCGACCACCCGCTCGCCCTCGGCGGTCTTGACGTAGACGGTGCCGTCCTCGTCCACCCGGCCGAAGGCAGTCCAGTCGCTCATGTGCCCATCCTCGTTCTCCCGGCGTCGAGGGACCAGCCCCCGGTCGCCGCCACGGCGCAGCAAACTTTCTCCCGGCATTGTCACAGGTCCGCCCCCGTCCGTGTCGAGCGCCTGTCGTCGACCGTGACCATACGGTGTCGTACGCCCTCGATGACCGGATCGGCGCGGGGACGCACCGGGCGGCGACGATAGGTTGGAGCCGTGCCCCTGGTCGCCGCCGCCGTCTGCCCCCACCCGCCCCTGCTCGTGCCCGAGGTGGCCGGCGCCGCCGCGCCCGAGCTGGACGACCTGCGTGCCGCCGCCGACGCCGCGGTCGCCCGGCTGCTCGCCACCGAGCCCGAGGTGCTGCTGCTGGTCGGCGCGGGCCCCGGGACGGAACGTCTCGGCACGGCCGACTACGGGTCGTTGCGCCCGTTCGGGCTTGACCGGTTCGTCCGGCTCTGGAAGGTCAACTGCTCGGGTGTCGACGCGCTGCCGCTGAGCCTCACCATCGGGGCCTGGCTGGTGCACCGGTCCGGCGCCGAGCTGCCCCGACTGGCCTGGACGGTCGCCGCCGACGCCTCCCCGGCCGAGGCGGTCGCGCTGGGCGCGACGCTGGTCCCGGACGACGATCCCCGGTGCGCGCTGCTGGTGCTCGGCGACGGCTCGGCCTGCCGGGGTGTCACCGCTCCGGGCTACGACGACCCGCGCGCCGAGGCGTACGACGAGGGGGTCGCCGCGGCCCTGGCCAGCGCGGACGCCGACGCGTTGCGCGACCTGGACCCGGTGCTCTCCGCCGAGTTGCGGGCCGCCGGACGGGCGGCCTGGCAGGTGCTGGCCGGCGCGGTCGGCGCGGCGGGCGGCGACTGGCGCGGTGAGCTGGGCTACCACCGGGCGCCCTACGGCGTCGCCTACCTCGTGGCGAACTGGGAGCGGGCGTGAGCGCGGACGGGATCGTCGTCGCGGTGGTCGGGCCGACCGCCGCCGGGAAGTCGGCGCTGAGCATCGCGCTGGCGCACGCCCTCGGCGGCGAGGTGGTCAACGCCGACTCGATGCAGCTCTACCGGGGCATGGACGTCGGCACCGCCAAGCTGACCCCGGCCGAGCGCGAGGACGTGCCGCACCACCTGCTCGACATCTGGCCGGTGACCGAGCCGGCCAGCGTGGCGGAATACCAGAAGCTGGCCCGCGCGGCGGTCGACGACATCCTGGCCCGGGGGCGGGTGCCGCTGCTGGTCGGCGGCTCCGGGCTCTACGTGCGGGCGGTGCTGGAGCAGTTCGAGTTCCCCGGCACCGACCCGGCGCTGCGGGAGCGGCTGGAGGCGGAGCTGGCCGAGGTGGGTCCGGGCCCGCTGCACGCCCGCCTGGCCGAGGCGGACCCGGAGGCGGCGGCCGGCATCCTGCCCAGCAACGGCCGGCGGATCGTCCGGGCGCTGGAGGTGATCGAGCTGACCGGCGCGCCCTTCACCGCGTCGCTGCCGGCGCCCACGCCCTACTACCCGTCCGTGCAACTCGGGGTCGACCTGGACACCGCCCGGCTGGACGAGCGGATCGCGCTGCGGGTCGACCGGATGTGGGCCGACGGCCTGGTCGACGAGGTGCGGACGCTCGTCGGCGAGGGACTGCCGGCCGGGCGTACCGCCGGCCGGGCGCTCGGCTACCACCAGGTGCTGCGCTTCCTGGCCGGTGAGCTGACCGAGACCGAGGCGTACGAGGAGACGATCCGGGCGACCCGGCGCTTCGTCCGCCGGCAGCGCTCGTGGTTCCGCCGCGACCCGCGCGTGCACTGGCTCGACTCCGCCGCGCCCGACCTCTTCGGGACGGCGCTGCGGGTGGCCGCCGGGGATCGGGGATGATGGGGAGCGTGGAGTTCACCAAGGGCCACGGCACCGGCAACGACTTCGTCGTCCTGCCCGACCCGGACGGCACGCTCGACCTGACGCCCGGCCTGGTCGCCGCGCTCTGCGACAGGCGACGCGGGATCGGCGGCGACGGCGTGCTGCGGGTGGTACGCGCCGCGAAGCACCCCGACGGCGTCGCGCTGGCCGACGAGGCCGAGTGGTTCATGGACTACTGGAACTCCGACGGCTCGTTCGCCGAGATGTGCGGCAACGGGGCCCGGGTTTTCGTGCGCTACCTGCTGGCGACCGGGCTGGTCGCCCCGTCGGGCGGGACGCTGCCGGTGGCCACCCGGGCCGGTCTGGTCCGGGCGCGCGTCGAGGGCGCGGACGTGGCGGTCGAGATGCGGCGTCCGCGGCTCCACGACGCGGCCACCGCCACCCTGGGCGGGCTGACCCTGACCGGCGCTGCGGTGGACGTCGGCAACCCGCACCTGGTGTGCGCGCTGCCCGCCGCGTTGGATCTGGCCGGACTGGATCTCACCCGCGCGCCGGAGATCGACGCGTCGGTCTTCCCGACCGGGGTGAACGTCGAGTTCACCACGCCGGGCGAGTCGGTCGACGGCGCCGACGCGCACGTGCTGATGCGGGTCTACGAGCGGGGTTCGGCCGAGACGCTCTCGTGCGGCACCGGCGCCTGCGCGGTGGCGGCGGTGGCGCTGCGCGACGCCGACCGGGAGACCGGTGTGGTGGCGGTGGACGTGCCGGGCGGCCGCCTCACCGTCACCGTGACGCCCGACTCGTGCTGGCTGTCCGGTCCCGCCGTGCTGGTGGCCACCGGAACCCTCACCCCGAACGCGCTGCGCCCCTGACGCTCGGCGGCACCGCGCCGCGCCCGTCGTCGCCGGCGGCGTGCCGGCTCGACCCCGCTCGACCCCGCTCGGTCCCGCTCGGCAGGTTCGCCCGCTTCGGTCCGGCGGCCGGACTCGTGCGGTCGCGGCACTGCGGCTCCGCGGCACTGCGGCTCCGCGGGTGACCACGCAGCGTGAATCTCCGCGATCGATGTGCACTTTTGGTTGGTATGCCTCTCAGTCATAAATATGACTGAGAGGCATACGGCTCTCCGGGCGATCCTTCTTTACCGAACCGACACGCCGAGACTGCGCGTGCCGTGGGTGCCTCGGGCGACCACCCGGCCTGGCCCGTCGTGAGCCCCGTTGCCGCAGACGGCGTCGAGGCCGGCCCCGCCCTCCGCCGTGCGGCGGCCCCGGTGGGGCCCAGATCAGCCGATCCGCGACGGTCAGGTTCGCGGGCAGGTTCTGGGCGGCAGGTCCGACAAGCGGGTTCCGCCGGCAGGTCCGGGCGGCATGTTCGGTCGGCGGGCTCGGTCGCCCGGCGGGCTCGGTCGGGTGCCGCGGATCGGGACCTCGGCAACGCTGGTCAGGACGCCGCGCCGTGCTGGTCAGGACGCCGCGCCGTGCTGGTCAGGACGCCGCGCCGTGCTGGTCAGGACGCCGCGCCGTGCTGGTCAGGACGCCGCGCCGCGCTGGTCAGGATCCTGGACCGCGAGTCGGATCCTGGACCGCGCGGGTCGGGACCCTGAATCGCGCGGTCGGCGCGCGAGGCGGGAGGCCCGGCCGCCGAACGGAGCCGGCCTCAGGGGGTGGCGCTGGCGTTGGCGGCGATCTCGGGGAGGTCGGCGGGGCCCGGGTCGGCGGCCGGCGGCGGCGTGACGGCCGGGTTCTGCGCGGCGGCCCGCACGGCGGCGGCCACCGCGGGCGCGACCCGCGAGTCGAAGACGCTGGGCACGATCACCGTCGGGTTGATCTTGTCCTCGCCGACCACGTCGGCGATGGCCCGGGCCGCCGCGATCGCCATCTCCTCGGTGAACTCCTCGGCGTGCGCGTCGAGCATGCCGCGGAACACGCCCGGGAAGGCGAGCACGTTGTTGATCTGGTTCGGCTGGTCGGAGCGGCCGGTGGCCACCACTGCGGCGTACTTGCGTGCCTCCCGGGGGTCGACCTCCGGGTCCGGGTTGGCCAGCGCGAAGACGATCGCGTCCTTGGCCATCGCGGCGACGTCCTCGCCGGTGAGCAGGTTGGGCGCGCTCACCCCGATGAACACGTCCGCGCCGCGCACCGCCCCGGCCAGGTCGCCGGCGTAGTTCTCCCGGTTGGTGTTCTCGGCCAGCCACTGCCAGGCCGGGTTCAGGTCGGGCAGTCCGCGGTGCAGGGCGCCCTGCCGGTCGTACGCGATGATGTCGCCCACGCCCTGGCGCAGCAGCAGCTTCATGATCGCGGTGCCGGCCGCGCCGGCGCCGGAGACCACGACCCGGACGTCCGCGAGCTGCTTGCCCACGACGCGCAACGCGTTGGTGAGCGCGGCCAGCACGCAGATCGCGGTGCCGTGCTGGTCGTCGTGGAAGACCGGGATGTCCAGGGCCTCGCGCAGCCGGGCCTCGATCTCGAAGCAGCGCGGCGCGGCGATGTCCTCCAGGTTGATCCCGCCGTACGCCGGCGCGATGGCCTTGACGATCGACACGATCTCGTCGGTGTCCTGGGTGTCCAGCACCACCGGCCAGGCGTCCACCCCGCCGAAGCGCTTGAACAGGGCCGCCTTGCCCTCCATCACCGGCAGCGACGCGGCCGGCCCGAGGTTGCCCAGGCCGAGCACGGCGGAGCCGTCGCTGACCACGGCCACCGTGTTGCGCTTGATGGTGAGCCGGCGGGCGTCGGCCGGGTTCTCGGCGATCGCCATGCAGACCCGGGCCACCCCCGGCGTGTACGCGCGGGACAGCTCGTCGCGGGTGCGCAGCGCGACCTTCGGGGTGACCTCGATCTTGCCGCCGAGGTGCAGCAGGAACGTCCGGTCGGAGACCTTGCGCACGTCCACCCCGTCGAGCCCGGTGAGCGCGTCGACGACCTGGTCGGCGTGCCCGGCGTCGGCGGTGTCGCAGGTCAGGTCGACGATCACGTTGGTGGGGTCGGAGTCGACCACGTCCAGCGCGGTCACGATGGCGCCCGCCTCGCCCGCCGCGGTGGTCAACCGGCCGATGGAGGAGGCGTCCGCGGGTACCGCGATCCGGATGGTGATCGAGAATCCGGCACTCGGCAGTCGGGTGATGGCCACGAGAAAACACTCCTCCGTCGGCGCTGAGCGGCTCGACTGGCATTTCTACCCGCAGGTCCGGGCCGGCCGGCAGCCGGCCCCGCTACCGGTGGGTAGCGCCACGGGCATAACGCGGATGCGTCCGGCGTTGTCACATGTCAGGATTGCTGTCACGCGCCGAAAATTCTCGGCGATGCACATAACGGACAGGAGACGCGGTTTGCGCGAGCAGGAGACCTTCCATCCCTACGAGGACGACGAGCTCGACGCCACCACAGGTGACTACGAGCTGTCGGAGCGGCAGGCGCTGCGGCGGGTCCCCGGCCTCTCCACCGAGCTGACCGACATCACCGAGGTCGAATACCGCCAGCTCCGGCTGGAGCGGGTCGTCCTGGTAGGTGTCTGGACCGAGGGCAACCAGTCCGACGCGGAGAACAGCCTCACCGAGCTGGCGGCGCTGGCCGAGACGGCCGGCTCGCAGGTGCTCGAAGGGCTGATCCAGCGTCGCAACCGGCCCGACCCGGCCACCTACATCGGTCGGGGCAAGGTCGACGACCTGGGTGCGGTGGTGCTCTCCACCGGCGCCGACACGGTCATCTGCGACGGTGAGCTGTCGCCGTCGCAGCTTCGCAACCTGGAGCAGCGCACCAAGGTCAAGGTGGTCGACCGCACCGCGCTGATCCTCGACATCTTCGCCCAGCACGCCAAGAGCAAGGAGGGCAAGGCGCAGGTCGAGCTGGCCCAGCTCGAATACCTGCTGCCGCGCCTGCGTGGTTGGGGTGAGAGCCTCTCCCGGCAGACCGGTGGTAGCGGTCGTGGCGGTGGCGCCGGCGGCGGCGTGGGTCTGCGTGGTCCCGGTGAGACGAAGCTGGAGACCGACAGGCGTCGCATCCGGCACCGGATCGCCCGGCTGCGTCGCGAGATCAAGAGCATGACCACGGTACGCCAGACCAAGCGCGCCCGGCGCTCCCGCAACGCCGTGCCGGCCGTGGCCATCGCCGGCTACACCAACGCCGGCAAGTCCAGCCTGCTCAACCGCCTCACCGGGGCGGGCGTGCTGGTGGAGGACGCGCTCTTCGCCACGCTGGACCCGACCACCCGACGGGCGACGACGTCCGACGGCCGGCTCTACACGCTCTCCGACACGGTCGGCTTCGTCCGGCACCTGCCGCACCAGATCGTCGAGGCGTTCCGCTCGACGCTGGAGGAGGTCGGCGACGCCGACCTGGTGGTGCACGTGGTCGACGGCACCCACCCGGATCCGGAGGAGCAGGTCCGGGCGGTCCGCGAGGTGCTCGCCGAGGTGGGCGCCGACCGGCTGCCGGAGCTGCTGGTGGTGAACAAGACCGACGCCACCGACGAGGAGACGATGCTGCGGCTCAAGCGGCTCTGGCCGGACGCGGTGTTCGTCTCGGCGTACCGCGGGCGCGGGATCGACGAGCTGCGCGAGGCGGTCGAGCGGCGGCTGCCGCGGCCGGCCGTCGAGGTCCGCGCGGTGCTCCCGTACGACCGGGGTGACCTGGTGGCCCGGGTGCACCGGCAGGGCGAGGTGCTGAGCACCGCGCACCTGCCCGAGGGCACGTTGGTGCACGTGCGGGTGGGTCAGGCGCTCGCCGCCGAACTGGCCCCCTACCGGGCGGGTGACCGACTCACCAGCGAGGAGCGGGTGGGCGCGGGGCGGTGAGCCGTCCGGCGTCACCCGCCCGAAACCCCTGTCGTGCGACACTGAGCGCCATGCGGCACGTTGTCTCCTCGGTCATGCTCGCGCTCGGCCTGGTCGGCGCGGTCGTGGCGCCGGCCGGGCCGGTCGCGGCGGCCCCCGCCGCGGCCCCGGTGCTGGCCGCGGCTCCCAAGAAGAAGTGCACGGTCACCGACGACCGGCTGCGTGAGCTGTCCGGCCTGGTCGCCACCGCCGACGGCTATGTCGTGATCAACGACGGCTCGGACGATCCCGGCCGCAAGCGGGTCTTCTACCTGGACGCCAAGTGCAAGGTCGACAAGGAGGTCCGATACTCCGGTGACGGTCCCCTCGACACCGAGGACCTGGCGCTCGGGCCGGACCGTAAGACGCTCTGGATCGCCGACACCGGTGACAACATCGAGAAGAAGACCCGGCGCGAGCGTGTCGCGGTCTGGACGATGCCGCTGAGCGGGTCCAAGGAGCCGGTGCTGCACCGGCTCAGCTATCCGGGCAAGGAGCCGCACGACGCCGAGGCGTTGCTGGTCGGTGACGACAACCTGCCGCTGGTGATCACCAAGGATCTCTCCGGCAAGTCGGAGATCTTCACCCCGACCGTGAAACTGAAGGCGAGCGGCGACACCGAGCCGATCCCGATGAAGAAGGTCGGCGAGGTCACCCTGCCGAAGACCAACACGGAGAACAAGCTCGGCTCGCCGGGGCGGGCGCTTGTCACCGGTGCGGCCCGGTCGCCCGACGGCACGCGGGTCGTGCTCCGCACCTACGCGGACGCGTTCGAGTTCGACGTGGCCGGCGGCGACATCGTCAAGGCGATCAGCTCCGGCAAGCCCCGGGTCACCCCGCTGGCCGACCCGTTCGGCGAGGCCATCTCCTACACCCCCGACGGGAAGTCGTACGTCACCGTCTCCGACGGCGGCTCGCTGGACCCGACCGACCCGATCGACATCCTCGGCTACACGCCGTCCACCAGCGGGGTGGAGGCGCTGCCCAACGGCGGCAAGGTCGCGACAAAGGCGGCCGCCTCCCAGAAGTCCTGGCTCGAAAGCCTCTCGCTCGACGAGATCACGTACCTGATCGCCGCGGTCGGGGTGCTCGGCGCGCTCCTGGTCGGCGCCGGGGTGTTCGGCATCCTGCGGGCGCGACGCAAGCCGGCGCCGGTCGCCGCGGCCGACGGGTCGGAGCGCAGTGGCGAGTTCCCGGTGAACAGCGGCTTCCCACCCGGCAACCGGCCCGACGCCCCGCCGCGCGGCGGGGTCTACGGCGGCGGTCAGGGCGGCGTCTACGGCGGCTCCGCCAACGGCGAGCGGCCGGCGGGCGGCGGTGTCTACGGCGGCGGCCGCCCCGCCGGCGGCGCGGTCTACGGCGGCGCGCCCCAGGGCGGCCAGCCGGGCGGTGGCGGCGCGCAGGGTGGTCGGCCTCCGGGTGGTGGCGGCGCGCAGGGTGGTCGACCGCAGGGTGGTGGACGACCGCAGGGTGGTCGCCCGCCGGCCGGGGGCGGCTCCCAGGGCGGTGGGGTCTACGGCGGCGGTGGCGCGGACCGGGCCGGCCCGGGCGGCGTCTACGGCGGCGGCGGTGGCCAGGGCGGTGCGCGTCCGGCCGGTGCGCCGGGTGGCGCCGGCTACCGCGGGCAGCCGGGTGGCGGTGGCCGGCGTGGTGACGGCGGCCGGGCCGAGCCGCCGCGACGCGACTCCCGGGACCCGCGTGGCGCCCGCCGCGACGACGACCCCGGCCGCTACGGCCCGGTGCCCGGTGGCCGGGAGCCGCGGGGCGACCGCTACTGAGTCGACACGAGGGGAGGGGGCGACCGCCGGTCGCCCCCTCCTCCGTTCGTCAGCGGTCAGATCCGGCGCAGCACCGCGACCACGCGGCCCATGATGGTGGCGTCGTCGCCGGGGATCGGGTCGAAGGCCGGGTTCTGTGGCATCAGCCAGACGTGCCCGTCGCGACGCCGGTAGGTCTTCACGGTCGCCTCGCCGTCGAGCATGGCGGCCACGATGTCGCCGACCTCGGCGTTCGGCTGCTGGCGCACCACCACCCAGTCGCCGTCGCAGATCGCCGCGTCGAGCATCGAGTCGCCCTTGACCTGGAGCATGAAGACCTCGCCCTCACCGACCAGCTCGCGGGGGAGGGGGAAGATGTCCTCCACCGCCTGCTCGGCGAGGATGGGACCACCGGCGGCGATCCGGCCCAGCATCGGCACGTAGGCCGGCGCGGGTCGCTGCGCGCGGGCGGCCTCGTCATCCACGTCGCCCGGGGAGCGGACGTCGACCGCGCGCGGCCGGTTCGGGTCGCGGCGCAGGAAGCCCTTCTTCTCCAGCTCCTTGAGCTGGTAGGCGACGCTGGACGGGGAGACCAGGCCGACGGCCTCGCCGATCTCGCGCACGCTCGGCGGATAGCCGTGGCGCTCCACCCAGGTGCGGATGAACTCCAGGATCCGGCGCTGCCGGGCGGTGAGGTCGACCGTGGCCGGGTCGGGGAAGCTGCTCACCACCGGGGTGACCGGGCGCACCGCGGGCTGGGCGGCTCGGCTGCGCGCGGTGCGGGGGCGGCGGGACGCCGGCGGACCCGCCCCGTCGATCGGCTGCGGGTTCTTCTGCCGGCTGGCCCGGTCCTCGGTCACGTCCGTCCTCCCTGGTCGGCGCTGGGTGCCTCGTCGGCTCGTGGTGCGTGTGGTCTGACCGTATAGGTGAGATCAGCCATTTTCAAACATCTGTACGACGTCATGTCGGCGTGTCGCGTCGAAATCCTGGATTTCCGAACGGGTGTTCTGGTAGATGGTACGTCCCACTCGAACGAATGTTCCATCCCGCTGTGCCGTGACCGGGGGTGGCGGGTCGCCGTTTAGCTCCTCGGCGGGTGACGCGCCGGACACGCCCACCAACTTGACCTCGCTTGGGGGACGGCATACGGTCAACCCCTAGATGTAGTAGTCACATGGGCGTAAGTTGCCTACAGGTTGGGTTCAACTACCGAACGCACTCCCGCACGACGCACGCGGCGACGGCCGTCGAAGGACGGCTCCGCCGGGTCGAACCGTGCCCGGGGGTCGGTGGTGGTGCCCGTGGTCGATGAAGGAGGTCGGGCGATGCGGTGTCCGTACTGCCGGCACGCCGACTCCCGGGTGGTCGACTCGCGGGAGGCCGACGACGGCCAGCTCATCCGGCGGCGACGCTCCTGCCCGGAGTGCGGCAAGCGGTTCACCACCGTCGAGGAGGCGGTGCTCGCGGTGGTCAAGCGCAGCGGGGTGACCGAGCCGTTCAGCCGCACGAAGATCATCGGCGGGGTGCGCAAGGCGTGCCAGGGCCGGCCGGTCGACGACGACTCGATCGCGCTGCTGGCACAGAAGGTCGAGGAGACCGTACGCGCCAAGGGGGCGGCCGAGATCCCCAGCCACGACGTGGGGTTGGCGATCCTCGGTCCGCTGCGTGACCTCGACGAAGTGGCCTATCTGCGGTTCGCCAGCGTCTACCGGTCGTTCGACTCGCTCGCCGACTTCGAGCAGGAGATCGAGACGCTGCGGGCCGCCGCGCGCGCCCGTGAGGGCGCCGGTGCGCCGGTGGCGGATGCCGCCGGCGCGATCTAGCTGACATTTTCTGATTTCCGACAGTGTGACCAGGCGCGGTGGGTGACCGTGCCGACGAGGGGGGCGAGGGCGTGACGACCAGCAAGTCACGGAACAAGGCCGGGGCGGGGCTGAAGATCGAGCGCGTCTGGACGACCGAGGGGGTGCATCCCTACGACGAGGTCGCCTGGGAGCGCCGCGACGTCGTCATGACGAACTGGCGGGACGGCTCGATCAACTTCGAGCAGCGTGGGGTGGAGTTCCCCGAGTCCTGGTCGGTCAACGCGGCCAACATCGTGACCACGAAGTACTTCCGGGGCGCGGTGGGGACCCCGGAGCGCGAGTGGTCGCTCAAGCAGCTCATCGACCGGGTGGTCGACACCTACCGCACCGCCGGCGAGGAGTACGGCTACTTCGCCTCCCCGGCCGACGCGGAGGTGTTCGCGCACGAGCTGACCTGGATGCTGCTGCACCAGGTGTTCAGCTTCAACTCGCCGGTCTGGTTCAACGTCGGCACGCCGTCGCCGCAGCAGGTCAGCGCGTGCTTCATCCTGGCCGTCGACGACTCGATGGACTCCATCCTCGACTGGTACAAGGAGGAGGGGCGGATCTTCCAGGGCGGCTCGGGCGCCGGGGTCAACCTCTCCCGCATCCGGTCCTCCAAGGAGCTGCTCTCCTCCGGCGGCACCGCCTCCGGCCCGGTCAGCTTCATGCGCGGCGCGGACGCCTCCGCCGGCACCATCAAGTCCGGTGGCGCCACCCGGCGGGCGGCCAAGATGGTCATCCTCGACGTGGACCACCCGGACATCGAGGAGTTCGTGGCGACCAAGGCGCGCGAGGAGGACAAGATCCGCGCGCTGCGGGACGCCGGCTTCGACATGGACCTGGGCGGCGCGGACATCGTCAGCGTGCAGTACCAGAACGCCAACAACTCGGTCCGCGTCTCCGACGAGTTCATGACCGCGGTGGAGAACGGCGGCGGCTTCGACCTGCGCGGCCGGCTCGACGGGCAGACCATCGAGACGATCGACGCGAAGAACCTGTTCCACACCATCTCCCAGGCCGCCTGGGAGTGCGCCGACCCGGGCCTGCAGTACGACGACACGATCAACGACTGGCACACCTGCCCGGAGACCGGGCGGATCACCGCGTCGAACCCGTGCTCGGAATACCTGCACCTGGACAACTCCTCGTGCAACCTGGCCTCGCTGAACCTGATGAAGTTCCTCCGCGCCGACGGCGGCTTCGAGGTGGAGAAGTTCGTCAGGTCGGTCGAGTTCGTCATCACCGCGATGGACATCTCGATCTGCTTCGCCGACTTCCCGACCGAGAAGATCGGTGAGACCACCCGCGCCTACCGGCAGCTCGGCATCGGGTACGCCAACCTCGGCGCGCTGCTGATGGCCTCCGGCCTGCCCTACGACTCGGAGCAGGGGCGGGAGGTGTCCGCGTCGATCACCTCGCTGATGACCGGCACCGCCTACCGCCGTTCCGCCGAGCTGGCCGGCATCGTCGGCGCGTACGACGGCTACGCCCGCAACGCGGAGCCGCACAAGCGGGTCATGCGCAAGCACGCCGCCGCCAACGACAGCATCCGGCCGACCGGCACCGTGGCGACCGCCGTGCAGCGCGAGGCCACCAAGCAGTGGACGCTGGGCAACAAGCTGGGCGACAAGAACGGTTGGCGCAACTCGCAGGCCAGCGTGCTCGCCCCGACCGGCACCATCGGCCTGATGATGGACTGCGACACCACGGGCGTCGAGCCGGACCTGGCGCTTGTCAAGTTCAAGAAGCTGGTCGGCGGCGGCTCGATGCAGATCGTCAACCAGACCGTGCCGCGCGCCCTGCGCAGCCTCGGCTACCCCGAGGAGCAGGTCGAGGCGATCGTGGAGCACATCGCCGACCACGGGCACGTGGTGGACGCCCCCGGCCTGAAGCCGGAGCACTACCCGGTCTTCGACTGCGCCATGGGCGAGCGGTCCATCGCGCCGATGGGCCACGTGCGGATGATGGCGGCGGTCCAGCCGTTCATCTCCGGCGCCATCTCCAAGACGGTCAACATGCCGGAGCAGGCCACCGTCGCCGACGTCGAGAAGATCTACTTCGAGGGCTGGAAGCTCGGCCTCAAGGCGCTGGCGATCTACCGGGACAACTGCAAGGTGGGCCAGCCGCTGTCGGTGGCCAAGCCGAACAAGGGCGCCGCCGAGACGCAGGCCCCGGCCGCCGAGGTCGAGAAGGTCGTGGAGAAGGTCGTCGAGTACCGCCCGGTGCGCAAGCGGCTGCCGAAGAAGCGCCCGTCGCAGACGGTCTCCTTCTCGGTCGGCGGCGCCGAGGGCTACCTCACCGCCTCGTCCTACCCGGACGACGGCCTCGGCGAGGTCTTCCTCAAGATGTCGAAGCAGGGCTCGACCCTGGCCGGCGTGATGGACGCCTTCTCGGTGGCCATCTCCATCGGTCTCCAGTACGGCGTCCCGCTGGAGACGTACGTCAGCAAGTTCACCAACATGCGCTTCGAGCCGGCCGGCATGACCGACGACCCGGACGTGCGGATGGCCGCCTCGGTGATGGACTACATCTTCCGTCGCCTGGCGCTGGACTTCCTGCCGTATGAGCGCCGCGCGGAGCTGGGCATCTTCACCGCCAAGGAGCGGGCCGCCCAGCTCCGGGCCGAGGCGGAGGCGGAGGCGAGCGGTGCGGACCTCACCGCGATGGCCGCCTCCGCCCCGGTCGAGGCGCCCGAGCCGAAGACCGGCCCGGTGGCCCAGCCGGCGCAGGAGATGGCCGACGTCGCCGCCGCCAAGCCCGCGCCGTCGGTGGGCTCCAGCACCGAACTGCTGGAGGCCGTGATCGGCAAGGCCGCGGACGCGCCGCTCTGCTTCACCTGCGGCACCAAGATGCGGCCGGCCGGTAGCTGCTACGTCTGCGAGGGCTGCGGCTCCACCAGCGGTTGTAGCTGACATCGGGCCGAGTCGCATTCGGTGCGACGTCCGGTTCGTCGATGACGACGGCGGCGGGAAGACCAGCGACCGCCCGACCCGGTAGGGGTCGGGCGGTCGCTGTGGCGCGGACCGTCACCGAGGTGTTCGCTCGGAACAGCTCACTGCGTCGCGGACCGCAGAACGCGTCGTGTCGATCTAGGGTGATGCGATGACCGCCAAGCCCGTGACGACAGTGCTGTTCGACTTCGCCTGGACGCTGTTCGCCAGAAGCTCGGAGCGCTGGGTGGGCAACGCGGCGGCATCGATCGACCGGACACTGGCTGCCGGTGAGGCGCACCGGATTGCCGGCGACTTCGCGGAACTGTTGCGGGAGACGGCCACGGATCCGGCCCACATCGCCCGAGACCTGGATCCGCGAGTCTGGGATCGAGCGATCCTCGCCGTGCTGGAGCAGATTCCTGGCGTGGACCGGGCGCTGGCATCGGTCTTGCACGAAACACACGCCGAAGCGATCGAGCCGTACGCCGACACCGCCACCACCCTGTCCGCGTTGCGGGACAGCGGTGTTCGCATCGGCGTCGTCAGCAACGTCGGCTGGGACATCCGCAAGTGCTTTGCGCGCCACGGACTCGACGGCCATGTCGACGCGTTCGTCCTGTCCTACGAGGTCGGCTTCGTCAAACCGGACCCTCGGATCTGGGGCGTCGCCCTCGAAGCCCTCCATGCCGCACCGGGCGAGACCCTGATGGTCGGTGATCATCCCGCCGGTGACGGCGGATCGGTCGCCGCCGGCATACCGGCGCTGATCCTGCCGATGGTGGATTCGACCGCGCAGAAACGCGGCTTCGAATACGTGCTCAGGCTTGCCCGGGTTCCGTCCTGACAGGTCTGCCGCCGGCACCCGGAATTCCCGGCCCGGGTGGGCACGGTCACAGAACGGGGCGTGCCGGAAGCTGGGATGCTCGGGCGATGAGCACCGCCGACGCCTATCAGGCGTTCGCCGACCGCGAGGCGCGCGACGTCTCCCCGACGTACCACCGGTTGTCGCGGGCCGTGGCGCGCGACCCGGACCTGCTCGCGTCGCTCGACACGCTTCCACCTGCCAAGCGCCAGCCGAACCTGCTCTTCGGCGTGGTCCGGCTGCGCGGCGGCCCGGTGGACGACCCGGCGGCGTTCCGCGAGCACGTGCTGGCCCACTGGCCGGACGTCGCGGCGCAGATGCGGGCGCGGGCGACGCAGACCAACGAGGCCGGGCGCTGCGCGGTGCTGCTGCCGGTGCTGGCCGCGCTGCCGCAGCCGCTGGCGTTGCTGGAGGTCGGCGTGTCCGCCGGCCTGTGCCTCTACCCCGACCGGTACGCCTACCGCTACGGCGACCGGCGCGTCGGCGACGGCGAGCCGGTGCTCGACTGCGCGCTCACCGGCGCGGCCCCGCCGGCCCGGCGGCCGGAGGTGGTGTGGCGGGCCGGGCTGGACGTGAATCCGCTCGACGTCACCGACCCGGCCGACCTGGCCTGGCTGGACGCGCTGATCTGGCCGGAGCACCGGCACCGCCGGGACCGGCTGCGGGCCGCCGCGGCGGTCGCGGCGGCCGACCCCCCGCTGCTGGTCCGCGGCGACCTCGTCGACGACCTGCCGGCGCTCGCGGCGCGGGCGCCGGCCGGCGCGACGCTCGTGGTGTTCCACAGCTCGGTGCTCTACCAGGTGCCGTCCGCGCGTCGGGCGGCGTTCACCGCGCTGGTCGGCACGCTGCCCGGCCACTGGCTCGCCAACGAGGACCCGGCCGTGCTGCCGCACGCGCAGACGCCCGCGCCGCCGGACGGCGGGTTCCACAACGTGCTCGCGCTGGACGGCCGGCCGTTGGCCTGGACCCGGGGCCACGGGCAGGCGGTCACCTGGTTCGCCCCGGTGCGGCCATGACCACGCGCCCGGCCGCCGTCGACGCGTTCACGCGGGAGGTGGCGGCGCTCGGCTGGGTGTCCGACCTGCTGGTCGCCGGGTCGCTCGCCACCGGTGGCTACCGGCCCGGCGTCAGCGACCTGGACCTGGTCGCGGTGGCGGACGGGCCGGTCGACGCGACCCGGCGGACCGAGCTGACCACCCTGCACCGCCGGTTCGACGCCGGTCCGGCCGCGGGCCTGCACCTGGGCTGCGTGTACGTGGCAACCGCCGCCGTCGAGGACGTCCAGGCGCGCCATCCCACCTGGACGCATGGGCAGCTCGTCCACCGGATCCTCTCCGGCGTCACCCGCGCCGAGCTGGTCCGGCACGGTCATGCCCTCCTCGGCCGGCCGCCGGATCAGGTCCTGCCGCCGATGACCGACGACGACGTGCGCGCCGCGGCCCGGGCCGAACTGACCGGCTACTGGGCCTGGGCGGCCCGGCGGCCCTGGTTGTGGCTGGACCCCGACCTGGCCGACCTCGGGCTCACCTCGATGGCCCGGGGGCGGCATGCGGTGCGGCACGGCGAGCTGATCGGCAAGGACCGGGCCGTTCCCGCCGTGGCCGCGCCGTCCTGGCTGGTCGAGCAGGTGCGGGCACGCCGCCGGGGCGAACCGGTCACCTCACCGCGGATCCGCACCGCGCTGATCGCCTGGCGGGACGCTCGCCGGACCGTCGCCGCGGCCCGCCGGGAAACGGCCGGTCGGGGCGGCCGCTGACCTGCGGGCCGCCCGCCGTCCCGGCTCAGTCGGGCAGCGAGTCGACCGCCGAGGCGAGCACCCCGCGCAGGTCGGCCTCCGCGCCGGCCGGCAGCGTCTCCGGCTTGACCACCTGGTACGCGACGCGCACCTCGTAGGTGTCGCCCCGCCAGGCGTAGCCGTCGAACCGGGTCTCCCCGCCGTCCCACGGCGTCACCGCCACGCAGGAGTTGTCGCCCGGTCCCTCGCCGGTCAGGTCGACGGCGATCCGGGAGCACCGGTTCCGTCGCCACGTCTCGTCGTACATGCCCTCGGCGTCGACGCCCACGGTGACGAGCAGGTCGCCCCGCATGGAGGTGCCGCTGGTCAGGTCGACCGCGCACTCCCGGGTGCCGCTGCGGTCGCCGAGGTTCGCCGAGGCGGTGGGTCGGGCGCCGGGCGCGAGCCGGGCCAGCAGGTCGGCCGGGAGCAGCGCGCAGGGGTCGCGAAGCTCGTCCGGCGTGGCTGTCGCGTCGGCGGCACAGCCGGCGGTGGCCAGGAGCGCACCGGTGACCACGAGCATTGCGGCCGATCTCGTCATCTGTCCTCCTTGGACGGTCGCCGGGGACCGTAGCAGCGCCGTGCTACCCGCAGATTTCGCGGTGACCCCCCGTCCACATCCCGTTCGACAGTGCGGGGTGGGTGAGTAGGGTTCGGGCGTGGACGAGACGGGCTGGCTGACCGAGATCCGCACGGCCTACGACACCGTCGCCGAGGACTACGCGCGGGTGCTGCCGGACGTGGTGGAGCCGCCGCTGGACCGGGCGGTGCTGAGCGCGTTCGCCGAGACGGTCGGGCCGGGCCGGCCGGTGCTGGAGGTCGGGTGCGGTACCGGTCGGGTCACCGCCCACCTGCGACGTCTCGGCCTCGACGTGGCCGGCGTCGACCTCTCACCCGGCATGGTGGCGGTGGCCCGCCGGGACCACCCGGAGCTGAGTTTCGACGTCGGCTCGATGACGGAGCTGACCGCGCCGGACGCGTCGCTCGCCGGGCTGGTCGCCTGGTACTCGATCATCCACCTGCCACCGGAACTGCTGCCCGGGGTGTTCGCCGGCTTCCGCCGGGTGCTCGCCCCTGGCGGTCACCTGCTGCTCGCGGTGAAGGCGGGCGACCGGCTCGACCGGCGGGAACAGGCGTACGGGCACCGCGTCGGCCTCGACGTGCACTGGCTGCCGCCGGAGCGGCTGGCCGCCCAGCTCACCGACGCCGGGTTGGCGGTGTCGGCCACGCTGGTCCGCGAACCGGTCGGCGCCGAGCGCCAGCCGCAGGCGTTCCTGCTCGCCGAGCGGGCGGCCCGATGAGCGTCACGCTGTTCACCCTCGGCGGGACCATCGCGATGGCCGGCGCCGGCGCCGGGGGAGTGGTCACCCGGCTCACCGGCGCCGACCTCACCGCCGCCGTACCCGGTCTCGCCGACGTTCCGCTCGACGTGCGGGACGTGGCGGCGGTGCCCAGCGCCGCGCTCGCGTACCGGCAGGTCCTCGACCTGGTGGACGCGGCGGCCGCGGCGGTCGACGGCGGGGCGACAGGCGTGGTGGTCACCCAGGGCACCGACACGCTGGAGGAGACCGCGTGGCTGGCCGACCTGGTCTCCCCGCGTGCGGCGCCGCTGGTCTTCACCGGCGCGATGCGCAACCCGACGCTGGCCGGCCCGGACGGGCCGGCGAACCTGCTCGCGGCGGTCCGGGTGGCGGCCGCGCCGGCCGCGCGGGACCTCGGCGTGCTCGCGGTGCTCAACGACGAGATCCACGCCGCGCGGTTCGTCCGCAAGACGCACAGCACGAGTACGGCGACGTTCGCCTCGCCCGACGCCGGGCCGCTCGGGCACCTGGTCGAGGGGCGGGTACGGGTGCTGACCCGACCGCCCCGGCACGCGCCGCTGCCGGCGGTGGACACCGACCGGCTCGCCGCCACCCGGGTGGCGCTGCACACGGTCACGCTCGACGACGACGTGACGCTGCTCGACGCGCTCGCCACCGGCCTCGACGGGCTGGTGGTGGCCGGGTTCGGGGTGGGGCACGTGCCACCCGCCTTCGCCCCGGCGTTGGGCGCGCTGACCGGGCGGATGCCCGTGGTGCTGACCTCGCGGACCGGGGCCGGGCCGGTGCTGCGGGACACCTACGGCGCGGTCGGCTCGGAGCGGGACCTGCGGCGGCGCGGGCTGGTCGACGGCGGGTTGCTCGGCCCGTACCGGGCGAAGGTGCTGCTGCGCCTGCTGCTCGCCGCCGGCGCGGACCGGGCGACGATCACCGAGGCGTTCGCGCGCCACGGTTGAGAGGTGTTAAAAGGGGCCCCCGCCTATGCGGAAAACGTTAAGAAGGGGCCCCTCCTTACACTCCAGCGGTGAGTGACGAGCTGGCGGACCGGCCGCTGACCGAGCCGCACCCGTCGCGCCTGCCGCCGGGGCATCCCGCGCGGGAGCGGATCCTGGCCGCGCACGCCGCCGCGCTGGCCGCCGGGGAGGCCGGCTACCTCGACCCGGACACCGGGCTGTTCGTGCTCAGCGCCGGCTTCCTGGCCCGGCGCGGCACCTGCTGCGGGCGAGGCTGCCGGCACTGTCCGTACGTGGCCGATTAGGGGCCTTCCGTCCCGGCCGGTCGGGCCGTACGGTGTCCGACGGAACTCCGGCGGGCCGTCCGCCCGCCGCCGATCGCGGAGGTCTCCCCGTGCGCGCCCGTACCTGGCTGGCCGTCTCGGCCGTCCTGCTCGCCACCGGCTGCGGCGAGGACGCCTCGGAGGTCGAGGTGCCGGCGGCCGCGCCGCCGGCGGTAGAGGTCGCCGCGGCGTCCTCCGGCGGCGCCTGCCGGCTGCTCGACTTCGCGGTGATCGCCGCGCACACCGGCGGCGAGTTCGACGTGGCCGCCGCCACCGACCGGGGCGACACGCACACCTGCGTCGTGCGGGCCCAGGAGGCGGCGCTGCCGGAGCTGACGCTGTCGGTGACCGACACGTCGATCGACGCGGCCACGTTCACCGCCGACGTGCAGCCGCGCGGCGCGGCGAAGGTCACCAAGCTGGGGAAGGTGGCCTACCGGCGCACGGTGTCGAAGACCGCGAAGGTCGGCCCGGTCGCCGAGGTGGGCTGGCTGGCCGGTGAGGACCGGCTGGCCAGCCTGCGCTGGGCCACCCCGCCCGGCACCGCCGCCGCGGAGGCGGAGAAGGCGACCGCCAAGCTGGTCGCCCTGGCCAAGGTGATCGACACCCGCCGGCTCTGAGCCCCGGCCCGCGGGTCAGCGGGCCGCGACGAAGACCCGGGAGGCCACCTCGCGGGGCAGCCGCACCCGGTCACCGGAGCGGTCGATGGACACGCCGTCGCGCTCCTGCGCCACCGTGACGGTCGCGCCCGGGTCGACGCCGGCGGCGTGCAACTGGCGGAGCACGTCGGCGTCGGTCTGCACGCTCTCGCAGATCCGTCGCACCACCACCGGGCCGGACAGGCCGGGGAAGGCCAGGTTGCGCTCGGCCTCGACGGTCTCGGCCGTCGGCTGGCCCGGGTCGCCCAGCTCCTCCAGGCCCGGGATCGGGTTGCCGTAGGGCGACCGCGACGGGCGGTTGAGCAGGTCGTAGACCCGCTTCTCGACCGCGTCGCTCATCACGTGCTCCCAGCGGCAGGCCTCCTCGTGGGCCTCCTCGTAGGGCATCCCGATCACGTTGACCAGCAGCAGCTCGGCCAGCCGGTGCTTACGCATCACCGACACGGCGGTGTTGCGGCCCAGCGCGGTGAGGGTCAGGTGCCTGTCGCCCTCGACGGTGAGCAGCCCGTCCCGCTCCATCCGGGCGACGGTCTGGCTGACGGTCGGACCGCTCTGCCGCAGCCGCTCGGCGATGCGGGCGCGCAGCGGCGGCACACCTTCCTCCTCCAGCTCGAGGATGGTGCGCAGGTACATCTCGGTCGTGTCGACCAGGTCATGCTTCACGTCAGCGGCCTCCCGGCGTCCGATGCTACCCGTAACGACCGACCGGCTGCCGCAGGCGAACCCGGAGGTCGCTGCCCGGATGGTGTTCACTGGACCGCATGTCCGGAACCGCAGAGCTGCTGGTCGAGCCGGAGCGGCTCGCCGCCGAGCTCGACCGCGCCGACCCGCCCGTGCTGCTCGACGTCCGCTGGCGGCTCGCCGGCCCACCCGGCCGCGACGACCACACCGCCGGCCACCTGCCCGGCGCCGTCTTCGTCGACCTGGACACCGAGCTGTGCGGGCCACCCGGCGCCGCCGGGCGGCACCCGCTGCCCGACCCGGCCGCGTTGCAGGCCGCGCTGCGGGCCGCCGGGGTCCGCGCCGGTCACCCGGTGGTGGTGTACGACGGCGGCGACGGGATGTCCGCCGCGCGGGCCTGGTGGACGCTGCGCTGGGCGGGGCACCGGGCGGTGCGGGTGCTGCACGGCGGCTTCCCGGCCTGGACGGCCGCCGGGCTGCCGGTGGACGCCACGGTCCCCGAGCCGACGCCCGGCGACGTGACGGTCACCCCGGGCGCGCTGCCGGTGCTCGACGCCGCCCGGGCGGCCCGGCTCGCCGCCGCCGACACCGGGGTGCTGCTCGACGTGCGGGCCGCCCCGCGCTACCGGGGCGAGACGGAACCGGTCGACCCGGTCGCCGGGCACGTCCCGGGCGCGGTCAACCTGCCCGCTCCGGGGTACGTGACGCAGGGCCGGTTCCCCGCCGCCGAGGCGCTGCGGGCGCGCTTCGCCGAGGCCGGGGTGGACCCGGACGCGCCGGTCGGCGCGTACTGCGGCTCCGGGGTGACCGCCGCGCAGGCGGTGCTGGCGCTGCACCTGGCCGGCCGGCCGGACGCCGCCCTCTACGTCGGCTCGTGGAGCGAGTGGGTGGCCGACCCGGACCGTCCGGTGGCGACCGGCGACGCCGCCGGCCGGTGAGCGCGCGGCTGGTGGGCGCGCCCCGACCCGCGTGCGACGATGGCCGCATGTCCGACGACACGGTGGTGGTGTGGGATCCCGCCCTCCTCGCCTACGACATGGGGGACCATCCCCTCGACCCGGTCCGGGTCGAGCTGACCATGGCGCTCGCCCGCGAGCTGGGCGTGCTCGACCGGCCCGGGGTGCGCCTGGTCAAGCCCGAACCGGCCGACGACGCGCTGCTGACCCGGGTGCACGACCCGGCCTACCTGGACGCGGTCCGCGCCGCGCCGCACGACCCGCTCTTCGCCGGCTTCGGCCTCGGCACCTCGGACAACCCGGTCTTCGACGGGATGCACGAGTCCAGCGCGCTGATCGCCGGCGCCACCGTGGCCGCCGCCGAGGCGGTCTGGCGGGGCGAGGCCCGGCGCGCGGTGAACGTGGCCGGCGGCCTGCACCACGCCATGCCGGCCCGGGCCGCCGGCTTCTGCGTCTACAACGACCCGGCGGTGGCCATCGCCCGCCTGCTCGACCTCGGCGCGGAGCGGATCGCGTACGTGGACGTGGACGTGCACCACGGCGACGGTGTGCAGGAGGTCTTCTACCGGGACCCCCGGGTGCTCACGGTCAGCCTGCACGAGACCCCGCTCGCGCTCTTCCCCGGCACCGGGTTCCCGGACGAGACCGGCGGGCCGGGCGCGGAGGGCACCGCGGTCAACGTGCCGCTGCCCCCGGGCGTCGGCGACGCGGGCTGGCAGCGGGCGTTCCACGCGGTGGTGCCGTCGGTGCTGCGCGCGTTCCGGCCGCAGGTGCTCGTCACCCAGTGCGGCGCGGACGGGCACCGGGTCGACCCGCTGGCCGACCTGCACCTGTCCGTGGACGGGCAGCGGGCCACCTACCTGGCGCTGCGGGCGCTCGCCGACGAGCTGTGCGACGGCCGCTGGGTGGCCACCGGCGGCGGCGGGTACGCGCTCGTCGAGGTGGTGCCCCGGGCCTGGACGCACCTGCTCGCGGTGGCCACCGGTGAACCTGTCGACCCGGCCACGCTCACCCCGCCGGGCTGGCGGGAGCTGGCCGCGCGACGGCGTCCCGGCCACGACGTCCCGCTGCGGATGACCGACGACGTCGACCCGTCCTTCCAGCCGTGGCAGCCCAGCGGTGAGCCGAACGCGGTGGACCGGGCGGTCGCGGCCACCCGCAAGGCGGTCTTCCCGCTGCTCGGCCTCGACCCGCACGATCCCCGCGACTGATCCCGTGACCACCGTCGAGCAACCGGTGGACGTGCTGCTGAGCGACGGCACCACGGTCCAGTTGCGACAGATCCACCCGGACGACGCGGCGGCGATCGTGGCGATGCACGCCCGGTTCTCCGAGCGCACCCGGTACCTGCGCTACTTCTCGCCGTACCCGCGCATCCCGGAGCGGGACCTGAGGCGCTTCGTCACGGTCGACCACCGGGACCGGGAGGCGTTCGTGGTGCTGGCCGGCGAGCGGATCGTCGCCGTCGGCCGGTACGAGCGGCTGGGCCCCGCCTCGCCGGAGGCCGAGGTGGCGTTCGTGGTGGAGGACGCCTACCAGGGGCGGGGCATCGGGTCGGTGCTGCTGGAGCATCTGGCCGACGCGGCGGGCCGGCACGGCATCGCGCACTTCGTCGCCGAGGTGCTCCCGGCCAACGGGCAGATGCTGCGGGTCTTCGCCGACTTCGGCTACCAGGTCCAGCGCCAGTACGCCGACGGCGTGGTGCACCTGAGCTTCCCGATCGCGGCCACCGAGGCGACGCTCGAGGTGCAGCGCGGTCGGGAGCACCGCACCGAGGCGCGGTCGATCGCCCGGCTGCTCGCCCCGCGCGGCATCGCCGTCTACGGCGCCAGCACCACCGGCCAGGGTGTCGGCGCGGCGCTGCTCGGGCACCTGCGCGACGGCGGGTTCACCGGGGCGATCGTGCCGGTGCACCCGGGCGCGGCGACCGTGGCCGGGCTGCCCGCGTACCCGTCGGCTGTCGACGCCGGCCTCGACGTGGACCTGGCGGTGGTGGCGGTCGCCCCGGAGGCGGTGACCGAGGTGGTGCAGGACGCCGCCCGGGCCGGCGCGCACGGCCTGGTGGTGGTCTCCGCCGGGTTCGCCGAGTCCGGCCCGGCCGGGGCGGCGTCGCAGCGGGCCCTGGTCCGCGCCGCGCACCTGGCCGGCATGCGGGTGGTCGGCCCGAACTGTCTCGGCGTCGCCAACACCGACCCGGCGGTACGCCTCAACGCCACGCTCGCCCCGGTGCTGCCCGCGGCGGGTCGGGTGGGCGTGTTCAGCCAGTCCGGCGCGTTCGGGGTGGCGTTGCTGGCCGAGGCGTCCCGGCGCGGGCTCGGCCTGTCCAGCTTCGTCTCGGCCGGCAACCGGGCCGACGTGTCCGGCAACGACCTGCTGCAGTATTGGCAGGACGACCCGGGCACCGACGTGATCACGCTCTACCTGGAGACGTTCGGCAACCCGCGCAAGTTCGCCCGGCTGGCCCGGCGGATCGGCCGGAGCAAGCCGGTGGTGGCGCTGGCGTCGCCGGCCCGGCCGCCGGGTGTGGGCGAGGCGCCGGCGCTGGACGCCGCCGCGGTCAGCGCGCTGTTCGCCCAGTCCGGCGTGATCCGGGTGGACACCGTGTCCGAGCTGCTCGACGTGGGCGTGCTGCTGGCCCACCAGCCGTTGCCGGCCGGGCGGCGGATCGCCGTGGTCGGCAACTCGTCGGCGCTGACCGGGCTGGCCGCGACCGCCGGCGCCGGGCAGGGCCTGGTCGTCGCCGACGGCTACCCGCACGACGTCGGGCCGACCGGTGGCGCCGCCGCGTACGCCGCCGCGCTTGCCGCCGCCGCGGCCGACGAGCGGGTGGACGCCGTGGTGGCGGTGTTCGCCCCGCCGCTGCCCGGCCAGCTCACCGATCCGGAGGCCGACTTCGCGGCGGCGCTGCCCGACGCGCGGGCCACCGGCAAGCCGGTGGTGGCGACGTTCCTCGCCGGCCGGGTGCCCACCGGGGTGCCCGCCTACCCGAGCGTGGAGGAGGCGGTGCGGGCGCTGGCCCGGGTCACCCGGTACGCGGACTGGCTGCGCCGGCCGCCGGGCGTGCTGCCCGAGCTGGCCCGGGTCGACCGGTCGGCCGGGCAGGCCGCGCTGGGGCCGGACGGCGCGGAGACCGCCGCGCTGCTCGGCGCGTACGGCATCGACGTGGTGGAGTCGGCGCCGGCCGGCTCGGCCGACGAGGTGCTGGCGGCGGGGGAGCGGCTCGGCTGGCCGGTGGCGCTCAAGGCGGCCGACCCGGGGCTGCGGCACCGCCTCGACCTGGGCGCGGTCCGGCTCGACCTGGCCGACGCCGACGCGCTGCGCCGCGCGTACGCCGAGATGGCCCCGGTGTTCGGCGCGCGGGTGCTGGTCCAGCCGATGGTCGCGCCGGGCGTGGCGTCCGTGGTGGAGCTGGTGGAGGATCCGGCGTTCGGGCCGGTGGTGGGGTTCGGGCTGGGCGGCGTGGCGACCGAGCTGCTCGGCGACCGGGCCTGGCGGGCGGTGCCGCTGACCGACCGGGACGCCGCCGAGCTGGTCGACGAGCCGCGTGCCGCGCCGCTGCTGCACGGGCACCGGGGCGCCGCCCCGGTGGACCGGGCGGCCCTGGTGGACCTGCTGCTGCGGGTCGGCCGGCTGGCCGACGAGCAGCCCCGGGTGCGGTCGCTCACGCTCAACCCGGTGCTGGCCCGCCCGGACGGGATCTCGGTGCTGCACGCCACCGTCCGCACCGGCGCCGATTCCCCACGCCCCGACACGGGCCCCCGGAGGTTGTAAGGAAGGGCCCCCGCTTAACGCATTCGGTATAGGCGGGGCCCCTTGTTAACAGGTTCAGGCCCGCGAGGAGATCTGCTGCACGGTCCACTCGTTGCCGTCGGGGTCGCGGAAGAACACGAAGCCGACGTTGTCCAGCGGGTGCGGCACCGGGCCGGGGTTCCGCCCGACCACCTGGATCTCGCTGACCTCGACGCCGCGCTCGACCAGCTCCGCGCGCGCCGCCGCAAGGTCGGCCACGACAAGTTGCAGGCCCTTGAGGGAGCCCGGCGGCATCTCCGGCACGACGCCCCGGCCCAGCACGATCGAGCACCCGGAGCCGCGGGGCGTGAGCTGCACGATCCGTCCCACCCCGCCCAGGTCGGTGTCGTGGTCGACGGCGAAGCCGACCCGCCCGGCGTAGAACTCCTTTGCCCGGTCCACGTCGGAGACCGGCACGATCACCACTTCCAGGGTCCAGTTCACCGCCCCAGCGTGGCGGCGACGACCTGGCATTTCAAGCACGACAGGCCCCGGCGAACCGCCGGGGCCGGTCGAGGGGTCGTCGGGTCAGCAGGCGTACGCCTCCAGCCGGTTCGCCCGCTCCGGGTCGCGCAGCTTGAGCAGCGTCACCTTCTCGATCTGGCGGATCCGCTCCCGGGACAGCCCGAACTCGCGGCCCACCTCGTCCAGGGTGCGCTGCCGGCCGTCGTCCAGGCCGAAGCGCAGCCGGATCACCGCCTGCTCCCGCTGGGAGAGCGTGGCCAGCACGATGCGCACCTCGTTGCGCAGCTCGCCGTTGGCGGCGGCGTCACCGGGCTCGGTGCGCGGGTCCACCGCGGCGACGAAGTCACCGAGCGCGCTCTCGCCGTCCTCGCCGACCGCCTGGTCCAGGCTCACCGGCTCCCGGTCGAAGGAGATCAGCTCGATCACCTGGTATTCCGGCACCTCCAGCGCGGTGGCCACCTCGCTCACCGTGGGCTCGCGGCCCAGCGTGACCGACAGCTCGCGGCGGACCCGGACCATCCGGTTGACCTGCTCGACCATGTGCACCGGGATGCGGATGGTGCGGGCCTGGTCGGCCATGGCGCGGGTGATGGCCTGGCGGATCCACCAGGTCGCGTACGTGGAGAACTTGAAGCCCTTGGTGTAGTCGAACTTCTCGACCGCGCGGATCAGGCCGAGGTTGCCCTCCTGGATCAGGTCGAGGAAGGCCATGCCCCGCCCGGTGTAACGCTTGGCGATGCTCACCACGAGCCGCAGGTTCGCCTCCAGCAGGTGGTCCTTGGCGGCGCGGCCCTCGGCCGCGATCAGCGCCAGGTCCGCGCGCAGGTCGGCGGAGACCGGGGTGCAGGTGGACAGCTTCTCCTCGGCGAAGAGCCCGGCCTCGATCCGGCGGCTCAGCTCGACCTCCTGCGCGGCGCTGAGCAGCTTGGTGCGGCCGATGCCGTTCAGGTACGCCCGGACCAGGTCGGTGGAGACGCCGCGATCGTCGGTGGCGTCCAGGTCCGTGAGGGTGACGTCCATGTCCTTGTGCTCGATCATCTGCTGGGTCATCTCTGTCTCTCCCCGTGTCCTACGAGCCGTACCGGCCCCCGCGCCGCCCGGCGCGGTGGGCCGGTGACAAACAGCTTGGCGGTCGGGGCGTGAGACGGGAGTGAGGCGATCGGGGACCCGACACCAATCCGGGGCGAACTCCGACGTGGCTTGCCGCCGCCGGTTACCGTGCCAGCGAACCGGCCGGCCGGGCCGGACCGCACAGGTGATCGGAGTGAAACAGGTGGTCTTCAAGCGGCTCATGCAGGCGATGGGTGTGGGCGGTCCGTCGGTGGAGACGGTCCTGGCCAACCCGAACTGCCGTCCCGGCGGCCTGCTGGAGGGCCGGATCCAGGTGGTCGGCGGCGACCACCCGGCGGATGTGAGCTGGGTCTCGCTCGGCCTGGTCACCCGGGTCGAGGTGGAGAGCGGCGACTCGGAGTACGACACCAACCAGGAGTTCGGCCAGGTCCGGGTGACCGGCGCGTTCCGGCTGGAGCCGGGGCAGCGCCACGACGTGCCGTTCCGGTTCCAGGTGCCGTGGGAGACCCCGCTCACCGACCTGTACGGCCAGCACCTGCACGGCATGACAATGGGTCTGCGCACCGAGCTGGAGGTGGCCCGGGCGGTCGACTCCACCGACCTGGACGCGGTCGCGGTGCACCCGCTACCGGCTCAGGAGCGGCTGCTGGAGGCGTTGCTGCGGCTGGGCTTCCGGTTCGCCCGCGCGGACGTCGAGCGGGGGCACATCTACGGCGTACGCCAGCAGTTGCCGTTCTACCAAGAGATCGAGTTCTACCCGGCGCCGCAGTACGCGGGCGCGATGAACCAGCTCGAGGTCACCTTCGTCACCGACCCGCACCAGATGCAGGTGGTGCTGGAGGTGGACAAGCGGGGCGGCCTGTTCACCGAGGGACGGGACGCGTTCGGGCGGTTCACCGTGGACCACGCCACGGCGGACCGCACCGACTTCGCCGCCCAGCTCGACGGCTGGCTGCGCCAGTCGCTGTCGCGGCGCGGCCTGTTCTTCTGACCGGCCGGGAGGTCAGAGGTCCAGCAGGAGGGTCCGGGGGCCGACGTTGACGCTCTCCACCAGCATGTGGGTGCGGAAGCGGCCGGTCTCCACCTTGGCGCCCCGGGCCCGCAACTGCTCGACCACGGCCTCCACCAGGGGCTCCGCGACGTCCGCCGGGGCGGCGGCGGTCCAGCTCGGCCGCCGGCCCTTGCGGGCGTCGCCGTAGAGCGTGAACTGGCTGACCACGAGCAGCGGCGCGCCGGTGTCGGCGGCGCTGCGCTCGTCGTCCAGGATGCGCAGCTCGTGCAGCTTGCGGGCCATGGTGGCGGCCACCTGCGGGGTGTCGGCGTGGGTCACGCCGAGCAGCACCAGCAGTCCGTCGGTGATCTCGCCGACCACCGCGCCGTCGACCGTGACGGAGGCCCGGGCGACGGTCTGCACCACCGCCCGCATCAGTCGACCACCGGCTCGACCAGGCCGCGCTCGACCAGGTGCGCCACGATCGGGCCGGCCGCCTCGGCCAGCTCGCCGGGCGTCACGTCGTGCGCGGCGGCGAGCAGGGCGAGCTGGTCGCGCAGCGGCAGCCGGCCGTCCGCGCCGCCGACCAGGGCCAGCACCAGCGGGTCGATCTCCTCGGACCAGCGCAGCCCGCGCGGCGCGGCGAGGACCTGCCGGTCCACCGCCCAGCCGTCGTCGCCCATGGTGGCCTCCTGGCGCAGTTGCAGCCCGTCGGCGGCCCGGTAGCGGGCGGCGAGCAGCTCGTCGGTGTCCCGGGCGCGCAGCCAGTCCTGCCTGTCGAACCACTCGCCGATCCGGTCGCCGAGCGGCGGCTCCACCCGTTGGCGCAGGTCCTCGACCCGGACGATCGGCCGGTCGTGCCCGGCGCGGCGCAGCGACACGATGCCGAACCCGACCGCCTCCACCTGGTGCGCGTCGAACCAGTCCAGCCACGCCTCCATCCGCTGCGGGTCGGCGCTCTCCCCGACGTCGGTGAGCCAGAGGTTCACGTACGCCATCGGGTCGGCCACCTCGCGCTGGATGACCCAGGCGTCCAGCCCGGTGCCGGCGAACCAGCCGGTGACCCGCTCGGCCCAGTCCTCGCCGGTGACGTGCACCCAGTTCGCCAGGTACTGCATGGTGCCGCCGTCGGTGAGCAGGTGCGGCGCGGCAGCGGCCAGTTCCGCGCCGATCGCGTCGCCGACCCGGCCGGAGTCACGGTAGACGTGCGTGGTGGTGCCGGGGCCGACCACGAACGGCGGGTTGCTGACCACCAGGTCGAAGCGCCGACCGGCGACCGGGGCGACCAGGTCGCCGCGGAGCAGTTCCCAGTCCTGCCCGTTGAGCGCGGCGGTGGTCGCGGCGAAGCGCAGCGCCCGCTCGGAGACGTCGGTGGCGGTGACCCGGCGGGCGTGGGTGCTCAGGTGCAGCGCCTGCACGCCGGAGCCGGTGCCGAGGTCCAGCGCGGTCTCCACCGGGCGGCGTACGGCGGCGCCGATGAGCGTCTGGGTGGCCCCGCCGATGCCGAGCACGTGCTCGGCGTGCAACGGCCGGCCGGGCCGGGCGCTGGCCGGCACGTCGGCGAGCACCCACCAGTCGTCTCCGTACGGCTCCAGGTCGACGCCGGCGCGCAGGCCGTCGCCGTGCCGCTCGACGATGCCCCCGGCCAGCGCCTCGTCCACGCCCAGCGGGGCCAGCGCGGCGGCCACCACCGGCTCCGGTTCGGTCTGGTCGCAGATGAACACCCGGATCAGGGTGGCCAGCCGGTCGCGGTCCTCGGTGGCGCGCAGCGCGGCCCGGTAGTCGTTGCGGGCGACGCCGCCGGTGGCCTGCGAGCCGAGCCGCCCGGCGATGCCGTTGGCGGTGAAGTCGGCGAGCGTGAGCGCGGTGCGCAGCGCGTCGACCCCGGCGGGGGAGAGCAGCATGTCGTGACGGTCCACGTCGTCATCCTGCCTCGGCCGCCGCCGGGCGTGGCGCGCACCCGCCGGATCCGGCGGGCGGACGGTATTACCCGGCAACTATCTCTTTCGATAGATGTCGATGTGTGGTTAGCATTCCCGTCAACATCCGTCGATGGGCGGCCCGCCGGCCACGAACCGGCCCGCCCGGTAGGGAGCCAGACGATGCCCGACGTGTCCGTTCCCCGGCGTCGCGCGCTGCGCGCGCTCGCCGTCACGGCCGCCGCCGCGGCCCTCACCGCCGCCGCCTCCACCCCCGCCCTCGCCGCGCCCACCGGGCAGATCCGGTACGCCGGGGCGGCCGACGCCGTCAGCGGCAGCTACCTGGTCGTGCTCAAGGGCGACGCGGTCGGCGCCGCGAACAGCCGTACCGCCCGCACCGCCGTGCCGGACCGGGCCGCCGGCCTGGCCAAGCGCTACGGCGGCAGCGTCGGCGCGGTGTGGACCGCCGCGCTCACCGGCTACAGCGCGACGATGAGCACCGGGCAGGCGCGCCGCCTCGCCGCCGACCCGGCCGTCGCCTACGTGGAGCAGGACCGCCGGGTGACCGCGCAGGGCACCCAGACCGGCGCCACCTGGGGCCTGGACCGGATCGACCAGCGCAACCTGCCGCTCAACGGCACCTACACCTACCCGAACACCGCCACCAACGTGCGCGCCTACATCATCGACACCGGCATCCGGACCACCCACAGCCAGTTCGGCGGCCGGGCCACCTGGGGCACCAACACGGTGGACAGCAACAACACCGACTGCAACGGCCACGGCACGCACGTCGCCGGCACGGTCGGCGGCAGCACCTACGGCGTGGCCAAGGGCGTTCGGCTGATCGCGGTGAAGGTGCTCAACTGCTCCGGCAGCGGCACCACCGCCGGCGTGGTCAACGGCGTCAACTGGGTCACCTCGAACGCGGTCAAGCCGGCCGTGGCCAACATGAGCCTCGGCGGCGGCGTCAGCACCTCGCTGGACAACGCGGTGGCCAACTCGATCAGCTCCGGCATCACGTACGCGCTGGCGGCCGGCAACTCCAGCGCCAACGCCTGCAACTCGTCGCCGGCCCGGGTCGCCTCGGCGATCACGGTCGGCTCGACCACCAGCAGCGACGCGCGGTCGTCGTTCTCCAACTACGGCTCGTGCGTGGACATCTTCGCCCCGGGCTCCTCGATCACGTCGTCGTGGAACAGCAGCGACACCGCGACCAACACGATCAGCGGCACCTCGATGGCCTCGCCGCACGTGGCCGGCGCGGCGGCGCTGGTCCTGTCGGCCAACCCGTCCTTCAGCCCGGCGCAGGTGGCCAGCTACCTGACCAGCAACGCCACCACCGGCAAGGTGACGAACCCGGGTTCGGGCTCGCCGAACCGGCTGCTCTTCGTGGTGAACTGACCGCGTCACGGGTCACGCGGCCCGGTGGACCCCGTGGGAGTCCACCGGGCCGCCTCGTGCGGGTCGGGGAGTCGGCGACCCGACCGGCGCCCGGGACGGCAGGATGGGGGCATGACGCTCTCCCTGCCCATCGACCCGCAGGCCAACGAGTTGTTGGCGCGCAGTCCGCTGGCCCTGCTCCTCGGCATGGTGCTGGACCAGCAGGTGCCGATGGAGAAGGCGTTCTCCTCGCCGTACGTGCTGGCGCAGCGGCTCGGCCACGAGCCGGACGCCCGGGAACTGGCCGGGTACGACCCGGAGGCGCTGGTGGAGTTGTTCGCCCGGCCGCCCGCGCTGCACCGCTTCCCGAAGGCGATGGCGGCCCGGGTCCAGGAGGTCTGCCGGGCGCTGGTGGACCGCTACGACGGTGATCCGGCCCGGCTCTGGTCCGACGCGTCCGACGGCGGTGAGCTGCTGCGTCGCGTCGGTGAGCTGCCCGGCTTCGGCCGGCAGAAGGCGCAGATCTTCGTCGCGCTGCTGGGCAAGCGCTTCGGCGTGACCCCGGCGGGGTGGCGGGAGGCGGCCGGGAGCTACGGCGACGCGGACGCGTACCGGTCGGTGGCCGACGTGACCGACCCGGAGTCCCTGCGCCGGGTGCGCGAGTTCAAGCAGCGGATGAAGGCGGAGGCGAAGGCCGCGAAGGGGTGAGCGGACAGCGGGGCGGGGCGCTGCTGCGCACCACGTCCAGCGCCGAGCGGGCCACGTTCCTGGAGCTCTTCTTCGACCTGGTCTTCGTCTTCGCGCTGACCCGGGTGTCCCAGCGCCTGGTGGCCGACGTCGACGGCGCGCACATGACGGCCGGCGTCCTCCGGACGCTGCTGCTCTTCCTGGTGCTCTGGCACGTCTGGACCATCACCACCTGGGTGACCAGCCGGTACGAGCCGGAGCGGGTGGTCATCCAGGCGGTCGTGGTCGGCGTCATGTTCGGCAGCCTGGTGCTCGGGGTGACGTTGCCCCGCGCGCTGGAGGAGCGGTCGCTGGCGTTCGCGCTCGCGTACGTGGTGATCATGGTCGGCCGTCCGCTGGTCCTGGTGGTGGCGTTGCGCGGGCATCCGCGGCGGATGGTGCCGGTACGGCTCACCGGCTGGGCCGTGGCGACCGCCCCGCTCTGGCTGGTCGGCGCGCTGGTGCCCGACCTGCGCCTGCCGCTCTGGGTGGCGGCGCTGGCGGCGGACTATCTGGGCGCCTTCCTGGGCTGGCCGCTGCCCCGGATCGGGGCGTCCCGCATCCGGAGCTGGCTGGTCGCCGGGGAGCACCTGGCCGAGCGCTACCAGCAGATCTTCCTCATCGCGTTGGGCGAGTCGATCCTGGTGATCGGCGTGTCGTACAGCGGGGAGCGGTTCTCCGGCCGGTCGGCCGCCGCGTTCGCGCTCGCGTTCGGTGTCACCGCGCTGCTCTGGCGGCTCTACTTCCACCGGGCCGGACACCTGCTCGCGGAGGCGCTGCGGCGGGCCGGCACGCCGGGGCGGCTGGCCGAGTCGGCCGCGCAGACCCACCTGTTCATGGTGCTCGGCGTGCTCACCGCCGCGGTCGGCTACGAGCTGGTCATCGCCCATCCGCACGAGGACGCCGACCCGCGCTGGCTGGTCTTCGTGGTGGGCGGCCCGGCGCTGTTCCTGGCCGCCCGGTGCCGCTTCGAGTACGAGATCTTCGGCCGGGTGTCCCGTTCCCGGCTGATCGGCCTGGCGGCGCTGGTGCTTGTCGCGCCGGTGCTGACGACCGGGCCGGCGGTGCTGGCGCTCGGTGTGGTGGCCGGCGTGCTGGCGCTCGTCGCGCTCGCCGACGCGCGGCGGGCCCGGGGCGCGCCACCGGAGTCCTCCGCGTCGCCGGTCGGGCGGGAGGCGCTCGGCGAGGCCGGCCCCGAGGCCTGAGCGCTCAGGCGGCGGTCGGGCGGGACAGCGAGGCCAGCGCGCGCCGCACGTCGGCCAGCGAGACCGTGGCCGAGTCGTCCAGGTCGGCCAGGCCGGCCTCGATCCACTGTCGCATCAGCGTGGTCACCCCGATGCCGCGCGCCTCGGCGGCGGCCCGGACCCGGTCGTACGTCTCCAGCGGGAGGCGGACCGACCGGCTGACCATCGGCACGTCGGTGTCGGGGGTGGGCAGTTGCGCCGGCGACGTCTCGTCGATCAGGTCGGCGAACGCGTCACCGCCGTCGTGGAACCGCTTGGTCGCCTCGTCACGGTGCATGGTGACCGCCTCCTCGTCGGCGTGACCTCCGCACCGCCTCGTCGTAGCGCTTGGCCTCGACGTCGCTCAGCTCACGGGCGGAGAGGATGTCCCAGTCGTTGTCGGTGCCGTCGGCCTCGGCCAGCAGCACGGCGAGACGCCGGCCGCGGTGGTCGGTGGCGTAGACCACCATGACGTCGTCGCCGAGGTGCCGGATGACCCGGCGGTTGCTGTGCAGGGCCTCCCAGACTTCCCCGGGTGTGACGTCGTAGACCCGCAGGTTGGCCAGCGCCTCGTCGGTGAAGCTGAACCGGTTGGCCACCTTCGCAGCGTACCACGCGCGTAACACGTCACCCGATTGTCGCCGATCGTCCCCACGGAGTGACAGGATGGGTCCCATCCCCTCGTAGGAGGTCCGTGGTGAAGCATCAGGCCTACCAGCCGATCCTGATCACCGACGCCTCGCGCAGCCAGGACGACCAGCTCAACAGCCGGCAGAAGCGCTACGTGCTGATGATGAGCGTCCGGGTCGCCTGCCTGGTCGCGGGCGCGATCCTGGTCGGCGTCCGGGCCCCGCTGCTGTGGCTGTGGTTGTCGCTGTGCGCGCTCGGCATGGTGCTGATCCCGTGGCTCGCGGTGCTGCTGGCGAACGACCGCCCGCCCAAGGAGGAACACCGCCTGGCCAACCGGTTCCAGGCCCGCGGTCGGGACGAGACCCCGCCGATGGCGCTGTCCGCCGAGGAGCGCCCGCACAAGGTCATCGACGCCGAGCCCTGACCCGGACCGTCACCCGCCGGGGCGGGCCCCCACCGTGGTCACGGCAAGCGCGCCCAGGTCGCCGGCCCGGGCCAGCGCCGCGCCGGGCGAGGTGCCGGCCAGCCAGGCGGTGAGCAGGCCGGCGGCGAACGCGTCCCCGGCCCCGGTGACGTCCACCACGGCCACCCCGGGCGCCGGCGCGGTCTCCACCCGGCCGCCGCGCTCCACCCAGACCGCCCCGGCCGCGCCGCGCTTGACCACCACCCGGTGCGCCACCGCGGTCAGCGCCCGGCCCTGCGCCGCCGGGTCCAGGCCGCCGGCCAGCACCGTCGCCTCGTCCGTGTTGACCAGCAGCAGGTCGACGTCGCGTACCCAGGTCAGGAACGCCCCGCCGACGCGCCGCAACGGCGCCGCGGAGGCCGCGTCGACGCTCACCGTCAGCCCGCGCTCGCGGGCGGCGGCCAGCGCGCGCAGGCCCGCGCCGCGCGACCCGACGTCCAACAGGGTGTACGCGGACAGGTGCAGGTGCCCGGCGTCGGGCGCGGCGGCCAACGCGGCGTCCACGTGGCGGGCGGTCAGCCGCAGGTTCGCGCCCCGCTGGCTGACCATGGTGCGCTCCCCGTCGTGGGTGAGCGCGATCACCGTGCCGGTCGGGTAGCCCTCGTGCCGCTCCACCGCGCAGTCCACGCCGGCCCGGGTCAGCTCGGCGACCCGCTCCCGGCCGGTCTCGTCGTCGCCCACCGCGGCCACCAGCGTCACGGCCGCGCCCTGCCCGGCGAGCCAGGCGGCGGTGTTGGCCGCCTGGCCGCCGCCGCTGAACCGGATCCCGGCGGCGGTGTCCGAGCCGGTCGCGAGCGGCCCGGACAGCATCGCGACCACGTCGGTGATCACGTCACCGACGACGACGACACGCGGTACCCCGCTCATGGGGTGCCGTCGCGCCGGCCCGCGGCGGCCACCGCGATCCGGGCCGCCAGGTCGGCGTTGCGCAGGATGATCCGGACGTTCACCGCCAGGCTGGCGCCCTCGGTGGCGGTGTGGAAGTGGGACAGCAGGAACGGCGTCACCGCCTTGCCGGTGACCCCCTCGCGGGCCAGCGCGGCCAACCCGTCGGCGAGCGTGCGGTCGTGCAGCGCCGGGTCGAGCTGCTCGTGGACCGGGAGCGGGTTGGCCACGACCAGCCCGCCCCGGTGCACGCCCTGCGCGGCCCGCGCGGCCAGCACGTCGGCCGCCTGCTCCGGCGAGTCCACCGACCAGTCCAGGTCGAAGCCGGCGTCGGTGAGATAGAACCCGGGGAACCGGCGGGTGCGGTAGCCGACCACGCTCACCCCCAGCGTCTCCAGCCGCTCCAGGGTGGCGCCCACGTCGAGGATCGACTTCACCCCGGCGCAGACCACCGCGATCGGGGTGCGGGCCAGCGTGACCAGGTCGGCCGACTCGTCGAACGTCTGCGTCGCCTCCCGGTGCACGCCGCCGAGCCCGCCGGTGGCGAACACCGCGATCCCGGCCGCCGCCGCCACCGCGCTGGTGGCCGCGACAGTGGTGGCCCCGTCCGCGCCGGTGGCCGCCGCCGGGGCCAGGTCACGCACCGAGAGCTTGCTCACGCCGTCGACCGTGGCGAGCCGGGTGAGCTGGGCGTCGTCCAGTCCGACCCGCAGCTCGCCGGCGACCATGCCGATGGTGGCCGGCACCGCGCCCGCGTCCCGGACCGCCTGCTCGATCTCCCGGGCCACGCGCAGGTTGTCCGGCCGGGGCAGGCCGTGCGAGACGATCGTGCTCTCCAGCGCCACCACCGGGCGGCCGTCGCGCAGGGCGTCGGCCACCTCACCACCGAGGCTGATGCGAAAGTTGGTCACTTCCGTTACGGTACGGGCCGCCCGCCGGAGGGCTCCGGTGGACCCGGCCCGGCCGGCCTGCGAAACTGGTAAGCCGGAGGTGGGACATGAGCACTCAGATTCTCGAACGCCCGGAGCAGAAGGACGCCGACACCGGCCCCGAGATGTTCCACTACGTGCGCAAGGACAAGATCGCCGAGAGCGCGGTCATGGGCACGTACGTCATCGCGCTGTGCGGGGAGACCTTCCCGGTCACCAAGGCCGCCAAGCCCGGCTCCCCGGTCTGCCCCAAGTGCAAGGAGATCTACGAGTCCTGGGGCGAGTGATCGCGGGCGGCCCCGCCGCCCGCCCACGTAACCTGCGGCGGTGACCACCTCCACCGCCCTGCTCGTCGCCGACCTGACCGGCGTGTCGGTCTTCGCCGCCTCCGGCGCCTCCGCGGCGGTCGCCAAACGGCTCGACCTGTTCGGGGTGGTCTTCGTCGGCGTGGTCGCCGCCCTCGGCGGCGGCATCTTCCGCGACCTGGTCATCGACGAGGTGCCCCCACTGGCGTTCGCCGACTGGCGGTACGCGGTCACCGCCGCCGTCACCGCCGCCGCCGTGTTCCGGCTTCACCCCCAGCTCGCCCGGCTGCGCACCACAGTGCTGGTGCTCGACGCGGCCGGGCTGGCGTTGTTCACCGTCACCGGCACGCTCAAGGCGCTCGACGCGCACGTGCCGGCCGTCGGGGCGTGCATGATCGGCATGCTCACCGCGATCGGCGGTGGGCTCGGCCGGGACCTGCTCACCGGCGAGATCCCGGTGGTGCTGCGCCGGGAGATCTACGCCGTGGCGGCGCTCGCCGGCTCGGTCGTGGTGACGCTGCTGTCGACGTACGGGCGGGCCACCACCGTGCCGCTGACCGGCGCCGCGGTCTTCGTCTTCGGGCTGCGCCTGATCTCGTTGCGCCGGCGCTGGTCCGCCCCGGTGGCGACGCTGCGCCCGCCGCGCACCGGCGCCCGTGGAGAGTGGTCCTGACCCACCCGCACCGGGGTGGGCGATTGTGACAGGCGTGGCGTCGGGTGGGGCCCGACGGCCCCGCTGGTTATGCTGGGTCGGCCTTCGCGGCACGGGTGCGCGAGGGCGTTTTCATGGGGAGAGGAGCACGCGTGCCACCGCGGTTGCCGGCGCTCGACACGTTCCCGCCCCTGCGTTCCTGGCAACGCAAGGCGATGGTGGAATACCTGCGTCGCCGGGCCGAGGACTTCACCGCGGTCGCCACGCCCGGCGCCGGCAAGACCACCTTCGCCCTGCGGATCGCCGCCGAGCTGCTCGCCGACGGCACCGTCGAGGCGGTCACCGTGGTCGCGCCGACGGAGCACCTGAAGACCCAGTGGGCGCAGGCTGCGGCCCGGGTCGGCATCCAGCTCGACGCCGCGTTCCGCAACGCCGACCTGCACTCCGCCGCCGACTTCCACGGCGCGGTGGTCACCTACGCCCAGGTCGGCATGGCGCCGCAGGTGCACCGGCGCCGCACCATGACCCGGCGCACGCTTGTCATCCTCGACGAGATCCACCACGCCGGCGACGCCCGCACCTGGGGCGACGGCGTCAAGGCGGCGTTCGAGCCCGCCGTCCGCCGGCTGATGCTCACCGGCACGCCGTTCCGCTCGGACGACAACCCGATCCCGTTCATCGGCTACGAGCGCGGTGGCGACGGGCTGCTGCGCTCGCGCGCCGACTCGGTCTACGGCTACGCCGACGCGCTGCGCGACGGCGTGGTCCGGCCGGTGCTGTTCCTGGCCTACTCCGGGGAGACCCGGTGGCGCACCAACGCCGGCGACGAGCTGGCCGCCCGGCTGGGCGAGCCGATGACGCAGGACCTGATCGCGCAGGCGTGGCGGACCGCGCTGGACCCGGCCGGCGACTGGATGCCGCAGGTGCTGCGCGCCGCCGACGCCCGGCTGAGCGTGCTGCGGGCCAACGGCATGCCCGACGCGGGCGGCCTGGTCATCGCCAGCGACCAGCAGGTGGCCCGCGCCTACGCCAAGCTGCTGGAGCAGGTGACAGGCGAGAAGGCGGCCGTGGTGCTCTCCGACGACCAGGGCGCGTCCGCGCGGATCGCGACGTTCGCGGCGTCCGAGCAGCGCTGGCTGGTCGCGGTGCGGATGGTGTCCGAGGGCGTGGACATCCCCCGACTGGCCGTCGGGGTCTACGCGACGAGCGCCAGCACCGCGCTCTACTTCGCCCAGGCGATCGGCCGGTTCGTCCGTGCCCGTCGCCCCGGCGAGACCGCGTCGGTGTTCCTGCCCAGCGTGCCGCACCTGCTCGGGCTGGCCAGCGAGATGGAGATCGAGCGGGACCACGTGCTCGGCAAGCCCAAGGACCGCGAGGGCTTCGACGACGACCTGTTGGAGCGTGCCCAGCGCGACGACGGCGCCAGCGGCGAGCTGGAGAAGCGGTTCGCCGCGCTCTCCGCCACCGCCGAGCTGGACCAGGTGATCTTCGACGGCGCGTCGTTCGGCACCGCCGCCCAGGCCGGCACGCCGGAGGAGGAGGAATACCTCGGCCTGCCCGGTCTGCTCACCGCCGACCAGGTCTCCCTGCTGCTGACCAAGCGGCAGGCCGACCAGCTCGCCGCGCAGAAGCGCCGGGCCGCCCAGCGGACCGCTGAGCCGGCCGCTGCCGCCACCGTGGCGGCGCCCCCACCGATGAGTGCGGCCCAGCGTCGGGTGGCGCTACGGCGGCAACTGAACGCCCTGGTGGCCGCGCGGCACCACCGCACCGGCCAGCCGCACGGCAAGATCCATGCCGAGCTGCGCCGGCTCTGCGGCGGCCCGCCCAGCGCGCAGGCGACGATCGAGCAGCTCGAGGAGCGCATCGCCACCGTGCAGACGCTGTAAGGAGGGGCCCCTTCTTAACGCCTGCGGTAGAGGCGGGGCCCCTTCTTAACGCGCGGCAGGCGGGCACGAAAACCGACCGGAGGCGCCCGTCTGGGCGTCTCCGGTCGGTTATGTCGCGTTGCGGATTGTTTGTCGGCTCAGTTCGCCATCAGATCGGTGCCCCGCCAGCTGAACTCCGGGTCCGTCGCGTACCGCACGGTGATCTTCACGAGATCCTCCGCGTACTTGTTCGCGTGGTGCCCACAGAACACCAGCTCACTCCCACCCGACAGGGTGATCCGGAGCTTGCCGGCAGCATTACAGCGGTCGCACCGTTCATCGGCGGCCGGGGGGCTCACCGTCTCGGGCGGCGGCGTGAGGGTCGGGGTCATCGCCTTCCTCCTCTGGTCGTCACCGATGAACACACTCGTCGGTCGTTGCTCACCTATCGTGCAACACCCATCTCGGGCCCTGCCTTCCCTGTGTGCCCGCGGGGGACCGAGGTCACACCTGGCGTGGAAGACAGTGTGCCGTGCACCAAGGGTGCCACGTCAACGATCACAAACGTGCAACCGACCGATCACCGATCAGTGTTCTACGGCTGGTGATCAAACCGACACGACTGGTTGACGTGTGCGGTCAGTCCAGGTAGTCGCGGAGCACCTGGGAACGCGAGGGGTGCCGCAACTTGGACATGGTCTTGGATTCGATCTGCCGGATGCGCTCCCGGGTCACGCCGTACACCTGGCCGATCTCGTCCAGGGTGCGCGGCTGGCCGTCGGTGAGACCGAAGCGCAGGCGCACCACGCCGGCCTCACGCTCGGACAACGTCTGCAGGACCTGCTGGAGCTGGTCCTGCAGCAGCGAGAAGGACACCGCGTCGACCGCCACGACGGCCTCGGAGTCCTCGATGAAGTCACCGAGCTGGCTGTCGCCCTCGTCGCCGATGGTCTGGTCGAGCGAGATGGGCTCCCGGGCGTACTGCTGGATCTCCAGCACCTTCTCCGGTGTGATGTCCATCTCCTTGGCCAGCTCCTCCGGGGTGGGCTCGCGGCCCAGGTCCTGGAGCAGCTCGCGCTGGATCCGGCCGAGCTTGTTGATCACCTCGACCATGTGCACCGGGATACGGATGGTGCGGGCCTGGTCGGCCATGGCGCGGGTGATGGCCTGCCGGATCCACCAGGTGGCGTACGTGGAGAACTTGTAGCCCTTGGTGTAGTCGAACTTCTCGACGGCGCGGATCAGGCCGAGGTTGCCCTCCTGGATCAGGTCGAGGAAGGCCATGCCCCGCCCGGTGTAGCGCTTGGCCAGCGAGACCACCAGCCGGAGGTTCGCCTCCAGCAGGTGGTTCTTGGCCCGCTCGCCGTCGCGGGAGATCCACATCAGGTCGCGCTGCATGTCGCGGACCAGCTTCTCCTCGCCCTCGTCGGCGGCGCGCAGCCGCTCGGCGGCGTAGAGGCCGGCCTCGATCCGCTTGGCGAGCTCGACCTCCTGCTCCGCGTTGAGCAGCGGGACCTTGCCGATCTGCTTGAGGTAGGCCCGGACCGAGTCGGCGGAGGCGGTCAGCTCGGCGTCCCGACGCGCCTGCTTGAGCGCCTCGGACTCCTCGTCGTCCCACTCGAAGTCGCCGTCGGTGGCGGAACTGGCCGCGTCGGCCGCGGCGGCCTGGGCCAGCTCGGCCGGCTCCTCGACCACCACGTCCTCGATCTCGGCGGCCAGCTCCTCCGGGTCGACCTCGCCCTCGGCGCCGGGCTTCGCCGGCTTGGCCGCGGCGGTCTTGGCGGCCACGGTGGCCTTGGTGGCCCGGGTCGCCTTGGTGGCCTTCACCGGGACGGCGGTCTTGGCGGGCGCCTCGGCGGTGGCGCCGGTGGCCTTGCGGGCCGTCGCCTTCCGCGGGGCCGGGGCCGGTGACTCGTCGGCGGCCGGCGCCTGCTTCGGGGCCGGCGCGGCGGCCTTCTTGGTGGTCTTGGCGGTGGTGGCCCGGGAAGCCGGCGTGGCGGACCGGGCCGCGGCGACCCGGCGCCGGGTGCTCGCGGAGCCGTCCACCACCACCGTCACGCCCGCCTCGGAGAGCGCGCGGAGGATCTTCTTGGCCTGGGCCGGGGTCACCTCAGCGGACTCGACGGTGCGCGCGAGCTGGGCCGACGTGAGCTGACCGCCGGCGCTCTGCGCGTGGGCGATCAGGGTGTCGGTGAGCGAGCGAACGTCGGCGCCGGTCTGGCGGGGTTCTGTCACGAATGACCTTCCGGAGGCGAAGAGCGAGCACGGCCGGGTCGTCCGGCGCAGCACGAACGGCCGTGCCGGGCGAGTGTTTGAGGGACCCCCGTGTCCCGGTCCGTCCGGTCGCTGGCGGTCCGTGGCGCGTGGGCAGGGTGAATTGTAACGCCGTCTGGCGCGATCATCCTGCGCCGCACGGCGTAACCGCGGCCGGGACCGCCGATTCGGCGCAGATGTGGACTTTGTAAGGATGATACCCACGCGCGAACCGGGCGGTCCCGATCGTGCGGGAAGGGGACAAACATGATCACCTCCGCGCCCTCGCCGCGGGAACTGCTCACGATCGCCGTCGAGGTGGCCCGGGACGCCGCCGCCACCGCCCACCGCATGCGGTCCGAGGGCGTGTCGGTGGCCGCGACCAAGAGCACCGTGACCGACGTGGTCACCGCCGCCGACCGGGCGGTGGAGCGGCAGGTGCTCGCCGCGCTGCGCGACCGCCGGCCCGGCGACGCGGTGCTGGGGGAGGAGTACGGCGCCGGGGAGACCGGCCCCGCCGCGCCGGACGGGGTGCGCTGGGTCGTCGACCCGATCGACGGCACCGTCAACTATCTCTACGGGCTGCCCTACTGCGCGGTCTCGCTCGCCGCCGAGGTGGCCGGCGAGGTCGTCG
The DNA here is from genome assembly GCF_044455315.1 of Micromonospora sp. NPDC051300. Taxonomy (NCBI): domain Bacteria; kingdom Bacillati; phylum Actinomycetota; class Actinomycetes; order Micromonosporales; family Micromonosporaceae; genus Micromonospora; species Micromonospora sp. NPDC051300. The sequence goes on from NZ_JBITEP010000009.1 coordinate 131,205, forward strand.
CCGGGGTCGTGCGCAACGTGTTCACCGGCGAGGAGTGGACCGCGACCCTGGGCGGCGGCGCCTGGCGGGACGGCCGGCGGCTGCGCTGCTCGGCCGAGACCGATCTCGGGCAGGCGCTCGTCGCCACCGGCTTCGGCTACGACGCCGGCCGCCGGTCCCACCAGGCCCGGGTGGTCACCGAGTTGATCCCGCACGTGCGGGACATCCGCCGGATGGGCGCGGCCGCGCTCGACCTGTGCCTGGCCGCCGAGGGGCGGGTGGACGCCTACTTCGAGAAGGGGCTGGCGGCCTGGGACCTCGCCGCCGGCGGGTTGGTGGCCCGGGAGGCCGGGCTGCTGGTGACCGGCGTGGCCGGCCGCCCGGCCGGACCCGACCTGGTGCTCGCCGCGCCGCCGGCGCTGCACGGGCCGCTGCACACCCGGCTCACCGACCTGGACGCCTCCGGCGGCCCGTGACGGCACCGGACACCTGGCGCCGGACACCTCCGGCGGCCCGTGACACCGGCCCCGGACACGGGACAGGGCGGCCTCCGGCATCGCGGAGACCGCCCTGGTCGTCATCGGGGCCGGCGGGCCGGCCCGCCGGTCACTTGTCGACCGGCATGGGGCACGTCTCGGCCGGCGCCACCGGCGCGCCCAGGTCACCGAGCGACTGGTTCACCTCGGTGGTGGTGGCCAACTGCTGGAAGCCGTTGCCGAGCACCACGTCGACCGTGTCGTCCTTGCGATCGGCCTGGAACACCTGCTCGGCGTTGTTGAGGAAGTAGGCCCGCAGCAGGTGGGCCGAGCCGACGCCCTTGGGGCCGAAGCGCAGCACCGCCACGCCGTCGACCGCCTTCTTCTCGTTGCCGACCTTCTTGACCTGGAACTTCCGGTTGCGGAAGTCGTCCGCCACGCTGCCGGCCCGGCCGGCCTCGTCGGTGGCGTTGTAGACGTTGATCTTGACGTCCTTCTGCTCCCGCAGCCGCAGGTCGACGAGGGGCCAACCGTCCGGACAGCCGGCGGCGGTGCCGGCCTTGCTCTGACTGTCGCGGACCACCGCGACGACCACGAAGACCAGGGCGATGACCGCCAGCAGTCCGACGACAACGAGTGCCCGCACTCGCGCAAAACTCATCCTGGGCGCTCCCCGGACAGTGATTGGGTGGCGGCGGCCGCCGCGGTCGGGCCGCGTCTGTCGACCGTCGGAGTACGCCGCTGAGGTTAACCCTTGTCCGGCTCCCGCGTGGAAACAGTCCGACATGCCGGCGCGCCACTGAAGGAACGGGTAGGACTACCCCTATCTTCGTGTCGCCTGAGTCACATTGGGAACAACTTCGGGCGCAGGGGCGTACATCTCTCCCGCGAGGGCGGTATACATGCCTCGCCCAAGGGGGGGTAAGGTTCCGCGCTCGCCGGGGGGTTCCGCTCCGGCGAACCCGGCCCAACGGTCGTCGGGTCGGGTGCCCGACACAGATGGTGGCCGGCCAGGGGAACCGAAACGGCGTCGTCCGGCGTTACAACCGGCAGCGACCATATCGATATTGGAGAGTGAAACCGATGGCCACCGACTACGACGCCCCGCGTCGCGACGAGGTCGACCTCGGCGAGGACAGCCTCGAAGAGCTCAAGGCCCGGCGGGTCGACTCACAGTCGGGCGCCGTGGACGTGGACGAGGCCGAAGTGGCCGAGAGCTTCGAACTGCCCGGCGCCGACCTGGCCGACGAGGAACTCACGGTCAAGGTGCTCCCGATGCAGCAGGACGAGTTCCGGTGCGCCCGCTGCTTCCTGGTCCACCACCGCAGCCAGCTCGCGGTCGAGCGCAACGGCGACCTGATCTGCCGCGAGTGCGTCTGATCCCGAGCCGGGACACCGGCGGCGGCCTCCTCGACGGGGCCGCCGCTGTTCGAGCCGCCGTGCGCCGGTGGCCGGAAGCTGCTTGACTCGTACGGGCGGCTGCCACGCCGCGCGGAGCAGGAGGGCGGACGGGTGAGCGAGCGCAGCGAGCGGACCGGCGAGACCGACCGGACGCCGGTCCCGGGAACGGGACCGACACCGTCCGCCCCGGAACCGACGACCGACCCGACCGGCGCGGCGCCGGTCCGTACCCCGGCCGGTGACGACGGCGAGGAACTCGGCGCCACCGTCGCCGCGCTGACCGCCGACGACATCGCGCCGGCCCGCCGCCGGCAACTGCTGGTCCGGCTGGTCGGCCAGGCCCGCGCGCGCGGGCTGACCGACCTGTTCAAGCCCAGGGCGGCGCTGCGCTGGATGACCGAGACCATCGCCGAGGTCGCGCCGCACGTGCCGATCCGGGACGTCGCCACGCTGCGGCGACACTTCCCCGGCCTGGACGACGACGCGATCGCCGACCGGCTGGTCCGCAACGCGTCCCGCGCCACCGCGGGCGTCGGCGCGGCCGGCGGCGGCGTCGCCGCGGTCGAGTGGGCGGTCACGCCCACGCTGCTCTCCGCCCCCGTCCTGCTGGCCGCCGAGACGGTCGCCGTGGTGTCGATCGAGCTGAAGCTGATCGGCGAGCTGCACGAGCTGCACCGGATGCCGCTGCCCACCGGTGGCACCGCGCGCACGGTCGCGCTGGTGCAGTCCTGGGCCGGCCAGCGGGGGATCAACCCGATGATGCCCGGGGTCGGGGTGAGCGCCGTGCTGGGCACCGCCGCCCGCCGGGAACTGCGGGACAGCCTGCTGCGCCGCTTCGGCCGCAACCTCACCACGCTCGGCCCGTTCCTGACCGGCGCCGCGGTGGCCGGCTATCTCAACCGGCGGGCCACCCGGGCGCTGGGCGAGCAGCTCCGCAAGGATCTCCGGCACACCGCCCGCGGCCTGCCGGGAAAGCCGACCTGACCGTCCCGGGCGGGCTCAGGCGGCGTCGCGGGCGGCCAGCAGCGCGGCCGCCAGCTCCACCGGGCGCCGGGTGCTGACCACCCAGAACGGGGTGGGATCCGCCGGGTCGTCCAGCACCACCTGGACCGCGCCGCCGACCCACGGGCGCTGCACGACGAACGCCAGCGGGTCGGCGCCGACGCCGAGCACCTCACGACGGCCGGCCGCGTCCAGCGGCACCGCGTCGGCGACGTGCCGCACCGGCAGGCGGGCGTCGTCCACCCGCAGCTCGCCGTCGCGGACGGCCACCCGGATCCGGCCCAGCCACCACAGGGCGGCCACGGTGGCCGGGATCAGCAGCACGAACGGCAGCCAGGCCCGGAACCCGGTCGCGCCCAGCCACAGCTCGGCGGCGAGCAGACCGGCCACGGCCAGCCCCGCGGGCCAGGCCCACCAGGGCAGCCCCAGACGCTCCGCGTAGGGCGCGGGGGTGGCCGTCGGGGCGGCCGGAGATGACGACTGACGCACACTGCGAGGGTACGGCGCGCGGCGGCCGTGCCAACCGGCAGGATGGCAGGGTCACCCCGCGAGGACCGGACGGAAGAGGATGACCGTGACAGATGTCGTGCCCGTGCCCGTACGGCAGCTCGACCCGGAGCTGCCGCTGCCGGCGTACGCCCATCCCGGCGACGCCGGCGCGGACCTGGTGGCCGCCGCGGACGTGGAGCTGCCGCCCGGCGGCCGGGCCCTGGTGCCCACCGGCGTGGCCGTGGCGCTGCCGGAGGGGTACGTCGGGCTGGTCCACCCCCGTTCGGGGCTGGCCGCCAGGCTCGGCGTGACGGTGCTGAACGCGCCCGGTACGGTCGACGCCGGCTACCGGGGTGAGATCCTGGTCAACCTGATCAACCATGATCGGGACACGCCGGCCACGATCAGCCGGGGCGACCGGATCGCGCAGCTCGTCGTGCAGCGGGTCGCCCGGGCCGAGTTCCGGCCGGTGGCCGAGCTGCCCGGGTCGCGTCGCGGCGCCGGCGGCCACGGGTCCACCGGCGGGCACGCCGGGCTGGTTCCGGCTCCGGCCGGTGGGCAGAGCGAAGAGGTGGCAGGGTGAGTGCGAACAGCGGAGGGTGGACGCAGTGATCTTCTCCCGGAAGCGGGCCGACGAGGCGCGGCAGGCGCGTGACAGCGACGCCCTGGCGGCCGAGGCGACCTCGACGGCGCCGGCCCGCGGGCCGTACGACGTCAGCGAGGCGCCCGACGAGCCCCGGCTCGACCTGGGCAGTCTCCAGATTCCGGCGGTGCCGGACGTGGAGGTGCGGGTGCAGGCCGACCCGCAGGGCGTGATCCAGCAGGTCGTGCTGGTGCACGGGGAGAACGCGCTGCAGCTCGGCGTCTTCGCCGCGCCCCGGTCGGATGGCATCTGGGACGAGGTGCGCGAGGAGATCCGCACCTCGCTGGCGAACGACGGCGCCGCGGTCGACGAGGTCGAGGGGGAGCGCGGTCCCGAGCTGCGCGCCCGGGTCCGCACCCCGGACGGCGTGACCGACCTGCGCTTCGTCGGCATCGACGGGCCGCGCTGGATGGTGCGCGGCGTCTTCCAGGGCCGGGCGGCCGCCGACCCGGCCGCCGGCGGCGCGCTCGCCGCCTGCCTGGACGGGCTGGTCGTGGACCGGGGCCAGGAGGCCAAGCCGGTCCGTGAGCCGCTGCCGCTGCGACTGCCCCGCGAGGTCGCCGAGCAGCAGGCCGCGGAGCAGCAGGCCGCGGGCCCGCAGGAGGTCTGAGTCACCACGTCGGGCCCGGTCCGTCGGCGCGCCAGCCGCCGGGCCGGGCCCGACGCGTGTCCGCCCCCGGCCCGCCGGTCCGGGCCGCGGACGCGTCCCCGGCCCGCCGGTGGACCGGCAGGTCGGGCCCGCGACGCGTGCGCGCCGGTGCCCGGCGGTGCCGCCGACGGGCCGGTTCGGCGTACGCTGGCCTGACGGCTCCGCCCCCCGGCGGAGCCCCCGCCGGTGGAGAGGGTGACGCGGAGGTCATGACGACCGACCAGGGCCGGGTGTCGCTGCGGCGGCTCCTGCAACGGCTCACCGCGAGCGAGGCCGAGATCGAGGCGCAGGAGCTGCGCCGGGAGAGCGCCGAGTCCGGTGGCACCCCCACCCACCAGTGCAACCGGGGGCAGGTGGTCTCGGTGGCCGGGCGGCTGCGCACGGTGGTCTACACGCCGCGCACCAACCTGCCCACGCTGGAGGCCGACCTCTACGACGGCAACGACGTGGTCACCCTGGTCTGGCTGGGCCGGCGGCACATCGCCGGGATCGAGCCGGGCCGGCACCTCACCGCGCACGGCCGGGTGGCCGTGCGCGACGACCGCAAGGTGATCTACAACCCGCACTACGAGCTGGAGCCGCCGAAGTGACGACCGGACAGCAGCAGACCCCGTCGGGCCTCGACCCGCAGGACGAGGAGCGGCTGCCCAGCATCGCCGAGCAGATGGCCGACCAGATGGGCGGTTGGCGCGGCCTGGTCGAGTCGAGCATCCCGGTGGTGGTCTTCGTGATCGCCAACGTGGTGGGCGAGCTGCGGCCGGCGCTGATCGCCTCGATCGCGGTGGCGCTGCTGATCGCCGCGATGCGGCTGGCGCAGCGCAAACCGGTGCGGCACGCGCTGAACGGGTTGTTCGGCATCGGCGTCGGCGCGTTCTTCGCCCTGCGCAGCGGCGAGGCGCGCGACTTCTATCTGCCCGGCATCCTCTACGGCATCGGCTTCGGGCTTGCGCTGCTGCTCTCCGCGGTGTTCCGGCAGCCGATCGTCGGCTGGATCTGGTCGGTACTGGTGGCCAAGGGCCGCTCCGAGTGGCGCGACGACCCGAAGCTGGTGCGCACCTTCACCCAGCTCACCGTGCTCTGGGGCGTGGTGTGGCTGGCCAAGGTCGGGGTGCAGGCCGGCCTCTACCTGGCCCACCAGGACACCGCGCTCGGCGTGGCCCGGCTCGCCCTGGGCTACCCGCCGTACGCGCTGCTGCTGCTGATCACGGTCTGGGTGGTGCGCCGGGTCACCCGCGAGGGCGCCCCGGTGACCCCGCTGCCGGGCGCCTGACCGCAGGCCGTCAGGCGCGTTCGCGCTGCCGGTCGGTGCTCTCCGGGCCGAGGATCACCGCGCGCACGTCGTCCTCCACCTCGGCGGTGCACACGAAGACCAGCTCGTCTCCGGCCTCGATCGGGTCGTCAGGCGTGGGCACCAGCACCCGCTTGCCGCGCAGGATCGCCACCAGCGCCGCGTCCCGGGGGATCGGCACCGCGTGGATCGGCTGCCCGACGTAGGGCGCGGTCGGCGGCAGGGTGATCTCGACCAGGTTGGCCTCGCCCTGCCGGAACGTCATCAGCCGGACCAGGTCGCCGACGGTGACCGCCTCCTCGACAAGCGCCGCCATCACGCGCGGCTTGCTGACCGCCACGTCGACGCCCCACTGCTCGGTGAAGAGCCACTCGTTCTCGGCCCGGTTGACCCGGGCCACCACGCGGGGTACCGCGAACTCGGTCTTGGCCAGCAACGAGACGACCAGGTTGACCTTGTCGTCGCCGGTGGCCGCCACCACCACGTCGCAGCCGGCCACGTTCGCCTCCTCGAGGCTGGCCAGCTCGCACGCGTCGGCGAGCACCCAGTCAGCGGTGGGCACCCGGTCGGGCCGCAGCATCTTGGGCTGCCGCTCGATCAGCATCACCTGGTGGCCGTTGTCGATCAGCTCCTGGGCGATCGAGCGGCCCACGTTGCCGGCGCCGGCGATGGCGATCCGCATGGCTCAGTGCCCCCCTTCCGGCGGCGCCGCCGCCACCGAGGTGACCGAGGCGGTGATGTCGTCGGTCACCAGCATGAAGACCTGGTCGCCCTCCTGCACCACGGTGGAGGCGGTGGGCAGGGTGCCGATGCCGAACCGGGTCAGGTAGGCCACCCGCGCGCCGGCCGACTCCTCGAGCTGCCGCAGCGGCCGGCCGATCCAGTCCTTGTGCACCGGCACCTCGACGATCGACACGGTGCTGGTCAGGTCGCGGAAGATCTCCACGTTGCCCTCGGGGACCAGGTGGCGCAGCATCCGGTCGGCGGTCCACCGGACGGTGGCCACGGTCGGGATGCCGAGGCGCTCGTAGACCTGGGCCCGGCGCTGGTCGTAGATCCGGGCCGCCACCCGGGACACCCCGAACGTCTCCCGGGCCAGCCGGGCCGAGATGATGTTGGAGTTGTCGCCGCTGGAGACCGCCGCGAAGGCGTCCGCCCGCTCGATGCCTGCCTCGCGCAGCACCTCGCCGTCGAAGCCGGCGCCGGTGACCGTGATGCCCGCGAAGTCGGGGCCGAGACGGCGGAACGCGTCCGCGTCCTGGTCGATCACCGCCACCGAGTGCCCCCGGGACTCCAGGCTGTGGGCCAGGGTCGACCCGACCCGGCCGCAGCCCATGATCACGACATGCACGGTGTCCGCTCCTCCCACGGTGCCGCCCGGCGACCCGTTCCCTGCGAAGCCTGCCACGTCCCCGCTCCCGGCGGGGCACCGACCGTACCGTGCGGGCGCGCGCGACAGTGATCAGCCACCCCACTGTCCCGCGCCGGGTGGCCGTACGCTTGTCGGTTGTGGCCAGCCCCACCTCGCTGCTGAAGCGACTCCTCCTCGGTCGACCGTTCCGGTCCGACCGCCTCCAGCACACCCTGCTGCCGAAGCGCATCGCGCTGCCGGTCTTCGCGTCCGACGCGCTCTCCTCCGTGGCGTACGCCCCGGACGAGATCCTGCTGACGCTCTCCATCGCCGGCGCCTCGGCGTTCTTCTTCTCGCCCTGGGTCGCGCTCGCCGTCGTCGTGGTGATGCTCACCGTGGTGGCGAGCTACCGGCAGAACGTGCACGCCTACCCCTCGGGCGGCGGCGACTACGAGGTCGCCACCGTCAACCTGGGGCCGCGCGCCGGTCTCGCGGTGGCCAGCGCGCTGCTCGTCGACTACGTGCTCACCGTCGCGGTGTCGGTCTCCTCCGGGGTGGCCAACCTCGGCTCGGTGGTGCCGTTCGTGGCCACCCACAAGGTGCTCATCGCGGTCAGCGCGGTGGCGCTGCTCACCGCGATCAACCTGCGCGGCCTGCGCGAGTCGGGCACCGCGTTCGCCATCCCCACCTACGGCTTCGTCATCGTCATCGGTGGCATGCTGCTGACCGGCGCGGTCCGGATCTTCGTGCTCGGCGACGACCTGCGCGCGCCCAGCGCCGGCCTGGAGATCCACGCCGAGCACAGCGTGACCGGGTTCGCGTTGATCTTCCTGCTGCTGCGCACGTTCTCGTCCGGCTGCGCCGCGCTCACCGGCGTGGAGGCGATCTCCAACGGCGTACCGGCGTTCAAGTCGCCGAAGTCGAAGAACGCGGCGACCACGCTGCTGTTGCTCGGCGGCATCGCGGTCACCATGCTGGTCGGCATCATCCTGCTGGCCCGCCGGACCGGCCTGCAGTTCGTCGAGAACCCCAGCCAGATCGTCTCCGGCCCGGACGGCTACGTGCAGAAGACGGTGACCGTGCAGCTCGGCGAGACCGTGTTCGGCGGTGGCTCGGTGCTGCTCTACGTGGTCGCCGGGATGACCGCGCTGATCCTGTTCCTGGCCGCGAACACCGCGTTCAACGGTTTCCCGGTGCTCGGCTCGATCCTCGCGCAGGACCGCTACCTGCCGCGCCAACTGCACACCCGGGGTGACCGGCTGGCGTTCTCCAACGGCATCGTCTTCCTCGCCGTCTTCGCGGTGGTGCTGATCGTCGGCTTCCAGGCCGAGGTGACCCGGCTCATCCAGCTCTACATCGTCGGGGTGTTCGTCTCGTTCACGCTGTCGCAGGCCGGCATGATCCGGCACTGGAACCGGCACCTGCGCAACGAGCGGGATCCGGAGGCGCGGCGGCGGATGGTCCGCTCCCGGGCGATCAACGCGTTCGGCATGGCTATGACCGGCGTGGTGCTGGTCATCGTGCTGGTCACCAAGTTCCTGCTCGGCGCCTGGATCGCGATCGTCGCGATGGCCGTGATGTACGTGGTCATGCTGGGCATCCGCCGGCACTACGACCGGGTCGCCGCCGAGCTGGAGCCGACCGAGCAGCGGGCCGTGCTGCCCGCCCGCAACCACGCCATCGTGCTGGTCAGCAAGCTGCACCAGCCCACGCTGCGGGCCGTCGCGTACGCCCGGGCCACCCGGCCGGACACCCTCACCGCGGTCACCGTCAACGTGGACGAGAAGGACACCCGCGACCTCCAGGCCGACTGGGAGCGGCGGGAGCTGCCGGTGCCGCTGACCGTGATCGACTCGCCGTACCGGGAGATCACCCGGCCGATCATCAACTTCGTCGCCTCGGTCCGCCGCGAGTCGCCCCGCGACGTGGTCACCGTCTTCATTCCGGAGTACGTGGTGGGCCGCTGGTGGGAGAACCTGCTGCACAACCAGAGCGCGCTGCGGCTCAAGGGCCGGCTGCTGTTCGAGCCGGGCGTGATGGTGACGAGCGTGCCCTGGCAGCTCGCCTCGACCGCCACCAAGAACCTGGACCGCCTGGACGCCACGCTCAGCCGGGGTCCGGCCCGTGGGCCCCGGGTGGCGCCGCAGAGCACGTTGCCGCCACCGGTCGGCGCCGCGCCTCCTGGTGAGCAGGAGGGCCGGTCATGACTGCGCCGTCGCGCCCCGGGCTGGAGGAGGCCGAGCGGGTCGAGTTGACCGTGGACGCGGTCGCCCCCGGCGGGCACTGCGTGGCCCGGGTCGGTGGGCAGGTGGTGTTCGTCCGGCACGCGCTGCCCGGCGAGCGGGTGGTGGCCGAGGTGACCGAGCTGCACCGGGGCTTCGCCCGCGCCGACGCGGTGGAGATCCTCGACGCCTCGCCGGACCGGGTCACCCCGCCGTGCCCGTACGCCCGGCCGGGCGCGTGCGGCGGCTGCGACCTCCAGCACGTCGCGCCGGCCGCTCAGCTCGACTGGAAGGCGTCGGTGGTGCGCGAGCAGCTCACCCGCCTCGGTGGGCTCACCGACGAGCGGGTGGACGCGCTCGGCGTCCGGGTCGAGGCGCTTCCCGGCGGGCCGCTGGGCTGGCGGTCCCGGGTCCGCTACGCGGTCGACGCCGCCGGCCGGGCCGGGCTGCTCAAGCACCGCTCGCACGAGGTGGTGCCGATCGACCGCTGCCTGATCGCCCACCCGGCGATCCAGGAGCTGCCGGTGCTGCCGCCCAGCGGCGTGAGCTGGCCGGACGCCGACGCGGTGGAGACGGTGGCCAGCAGCGGCGGGGACGTCGCCGTGGTCGCGTACGCCGACGGGGTCGCCACCGCGGTGAGCGGGCCGGAGCGGGTCCGGGAGACGGCGGCCGGGCGGTCGTTCACGCTGCCCGCGTCCGGCTTCTGGCAGGTCCACCCGGCCGCGGCGGACGCCCTGGTCGACGCCGTGGTCGAGCTGCTCGACCCGCGGCCCGGCGAGACCGCGTGGGATCTCTACGGCGGGGCCGGGCTGTTCGCCGCCGCGCTCGCCGGCCGGGTCGACGGGGCCCGGGTGACGGTGGTCGAGTCGGCCCCGGACGGGGTGGCCGGGGCCCGGACGAACCTGGCCGACCTGTCCGGCGTCGAGGTGGTCGCGGCCCGGGTGGAGACCGCGCTGGCCCGCCGCCGGATCACCGGCCCGGTCGACCTGGTGGTGCTCGACCCGCCGCGCGCGGGCGCCGGCGCGGCGGTGGTACGCGGCGTGGTGGCCGCGAGCCCGCGCGCGGTGGCGTACGTGGCCTGCGACCCGGCCGCGTTCGCCCGGGACGTGCGAACGTTCGCCGAGGCCGGGTGGCGGCTGACCGGGTTGCGCGGGTTCGACCTGTTCCCGATGACCCAGCACGTCGAGCTGGTCGGCCTGTTCCTGCCCCCGGAGCGTTGAGCGGGGGCCCTTCCTCTACCGGATCCGTTAAAAGGGGGCCCTTCCTTGCGCATCGTCGGGTTGATGTCGGGGACGTCGTACGACGGGGTGGACGTGGCCGCGGGCGAGTTCACGCTCGACGGGGACACGCTGCGGCTGCGGCCGCTCGGTCACCGCGAGCTGGCCTACCCGGACGACCTGCGGGAGCGGATCGGCGCGTTGCTGCCGCCGGCGGCCACCACGATCGAGGCGGTCTGCCGGCTGGACAACCGCCTCGGCGAGGTGTTCGCCGAGGCGGCTTCCGTCGGCGTCGAGCTGGCCGGCGGCGCGGCCGACGCGGTCGTGTCGCACGGGCAGACCGTCTTCCACTGGGTCGACGGCGGCCGGGTGCGCGGCACGCTCCAGCTCGGCGCGCCGGCCCGGGTGGCCGCGCGGGTGGGCGTACCGGTGCTGCACGACCTGCGCTCGGCGGACGTGGCGGCCGGCGGGCAGGGCGCGCCGCTGGTCCCGGCGTTCGACGCGCTGCTGCTCGACGCCGGCACCTCCCCGCGCGCGGCGCTGAACCTCGGCGGGATCGCGAACCTCACCGTGGTCGCGCCCGGGGCGCCGGTCCTCGGGTACGACGTGGGCCCGGCCAACGCGCTGCTGGACGCCGCCGCCCGTCGGTTCCTGGGTCGGCCGTGCGACGTCGACGGGGCGCGGGCCGCCGCCGGCCGGGTGCACGAGGCGCTGCTGGCCCGGCTGCTCGCCGAGCCCTACTACGCCGCGCCGCCACCCAAGTCGACGGGGAAGGAGCTGTTCCACGCCGGCTACCTGGACGCCGCGCTGGCCGCGGTGGGCGAGCCGGTGGCCGCCGACGACGTGCTTGCCACGCTCACCGAGCTGACCGCCCGCACGGTCGCCGACGCCTGCGACGGGCACCTGGTGACCGAGGTCGTCGCCGCCGGCGGGGGAGTGCGTAATCCCACACTTCGGGCGCGGCTGGCCACGCTCGGGGCGGGCCGCTGGCGGCTGCGCGTCACCGACGAGCTGGGCGTGCCGGCCCAGGCCAAGGAGGCGTACGCGTTCGCGCTGCTGGGCTGGCTGAGCTGGCACGGGCTGCCCGGCGCGGTGCCCTCGGTGACCGGCGCGAGCCGGGCCGCGGTGCTCGGCTCGTGGACCCCGGCCGGGCCGCCGTCCGGCGCGCCCCGGACCGCGCCGCCGCGCCGGCTGGTGGTCGCCTCCTGATCCACGGCTCGGCTGCGGACTGGGGCGCGGCCGATAGACTCTCCGGTCATGAGTGTTGAAGAGGGCACGGCCAACCACGGTCGACTGCTGGGCGCCGTCCGCGGCCCGCAGGACGTGAAGCGGATGACCGCCGAGCAACTGGACATCCTCGCCGCCGAGATCCGGGACTTCCTGATCGCCAAGGTCTCCCGCACCGGTGGGCACATCGGCCCCAACCTCGGCGTCGTCGAGCTGACGCTGGCCATGCACCGGGTGTTCGACTCTCCGCGCGACCGGCTCCTCTTCGACACCGGCCACCAGTCGTACGTGCACAAGATCCTCACCGGCCGGCAGGAGGGCTTCGACAAGCTCCGCCAGCGCGGTGGCCTCTCCGGCTACCCCAGCCAGGCGGAGAGCGAGCACGACCTGATCGAGAACTCGCACGCCTCCACCGCCCTGTCCTACGCCGACGGCCTGGCCAAGGCGTACGCGCTGCGCTGCGAGAAGCGGTCCGTGGTGGCCGTGGTCGGCGACGGCGCGCTCACCGGCGGCATGTGCTGGGAGGCGCTGAACAACATCGCCACCGCCGGCAACCCGCTGGTCATCGTGGTCAACGACAACGGCCGGTCCTACTCGCCGACCATCGGCGGTCTCGCCGACCACCTGTCGTCGCTGCGGCTCAACCCCGGCTACGAGAAGGTGCTCGACACCGTCAAGGACGCGCTGGGCAACACGCCGTTCGTCGGCAAGCCGATGTTCGAGGTGCTGCACGCGGTCAAGAAGGGCATCAAGGACGCGGTCGCCCCGCAGGCCATGTTCGAGGACCTCGGCATCAAATACGTGGGCCCGGTCGACGGCCACGACGTGCCGGCGGTCGAGGCGGCGCTGCGCGCGGCGAAGAACTTCGGCGGCCCGGTGATCGTGCACGCGGTCACCCGCAAGGGCTACGGCTACCGCCCCGCCGAGGACGACGAGGCGGACTGCCTGCACGGTCCCGGCGCCTTCGACGTGGAGACCGGCCAACTGGTCGCCGCGCCGTCGGTGAAGTGGACCCACGTCTTCGCGAACGAGCTGGTGACCATCGCCGACGAGCGCCCCGACATGGTGGGCATCACCGCCGCCATGGCCGAGCCGACAGGCATCGCCACGCTGGCCCGCAAGTACCCGGAGCGGGTCTACGACGTGGGCATCGCCGAGCAGCACGCGGCCACCTCCGCCGCCGGCCTGGCCATGGGTGGCCTGCACCCGGTGGTCGCGGTCTACGCCACGTTCCTCAACCGCGCCTTCGACCAGGTCCTGCTGGACGTGGCGATGCACAAGCTGCCTGTCACGTTCGTGCTGGACCGGGCCGGCATCACCGGCCCGGACGGGCCCAGCCACTACGGCATCTGGGACATGTCCGTCTTCGGCGTGGTGCCCGGCCTGCGCATCGCCGCGCCCCGCGACTCGGCCACGCTGCGCGAGGAACTGCGCGAGGCGATCGCCGTCGACGACGGCCCGACCATCCTGCGCTTCCCGACCGGCACCGTCGCCGCCGACCTGCCGGCCGTGCGCCGGGTCGGCCCGGTCGACGTGCTGGCCGAGTCGGCGCGTACTGACGTGCTGCTGGTCGCGGTCGGCTCGTTCGCCGGCCTCGGCATGGAGGTCGCCGCCCGGGTCGCCGAGCAGGGCTACGGCGTCACCGTGGTCGACCCGCGCTGGGTCCGCCCGGTCCCCGCCGAGCTGGTCGAGCTGGCCGCCGGGCACCGCCTCGTGGTCACCGTCGAGGACGGCGTGCGGGTCGGCGGCGTGGGCTCCGCGCTGGCCCAGGCGATGCGGGACGCCGACGTCCGCGTGCCGGTGCGCGACCTGGGCGTACCGGCCGACTGGCACCCGCACGGCAGCCGCGCGCAGATCCTGTCCGACCTGGGGCTGACCGCGCAGGACGTGGCCCGCGACGTCACCGGCTGGATCTCCGGCCTGGACGCCGCGCCGGTCGACCCGGCCACCGACGGGGCCGCCGCGCAGAACTGATCCGGTCTACGGTGCTCGGGCGGTCCCGCTGTCGCGGGGCCGCCCGTTCCCTGTCCGGAGGCGTGATGGATGTTCGTGCGGCCAGCCCGGCCGACCTGGACCGCATCGTCGACCTGCACACCCGCGCCCGGATCACCTACTACGGCGAGGGCGGGCTGCCCGTCGGGGAGATCGTCACCCCGGAGCTGGCCCGGGAGCAGCGCGCCGGATGGACGGCGGCGATCGACGCGCCCGACAAGCACGTCCTCTGCGCCACCGTGGACGGTCGGCTGGTCGGACTGCTGGCCATGGGGCCGCCGCACACGCCGGAGGCGAACGCCGCCCAGCTCTACCAGATCCACGTCGCACCGGAATGGTGGGGCCGAGGCGTCGGCAGCACGCTGCACGGCCACTTCCTGCGTCACCTGGAGATCGAGCGCCTGGCCGTGGGCGTCCTGGAGGTGTGGGTGCGGAACACCCGGGCCCGCGCCTTCTACACCCGACACTGCTGGCATCTGGACGGCACCACCCGCCCCGGCCCCGTCGACGCCCCCTACCTCGGCATGCGCCGCTCCGCTCCCTGACCGGCCCGTCGAGCCCCGACCCCTGGTCCCGAGCCGCTGTTCCCGGCCGCCGGCCGCGGGCCGCGCCTCGCGCCCGTGCCCCGTGCCTCGCACCTGTGCCCCGTGCCCCGTGCCCCGTGCCCCGCACCTGTGCCCCGCGCCTTGCGCCTATGCCCCGTACCTGTGCCCTGTGCCCCGCGCCCGTGCCTTGCGCGCCCGTGTCCTTGGCCCGCGCCCACGCGTCTCCACCGCTCGGGCTCAGGCCGAGGCCCTCGATCGCGGACTTCTGGCGCCCGTGATCTCCATCAATCCCGACTCCACATGCGCCACAACCCCAAGATCGCGTCGCGCGACCCTTCGACGGACGACGGTCTCGTCGATCATGAGGTTGGCGGGGCCTGCCGTCCGATTTGTCGCCGCCAACTTCATGATCGACGCTTCCTGGCCGGGCGAGGCTTGGTGATCAAGGAGTTTTTGGGAGGGGGAGTGCGGGATTGTGACGCAAAGTCCTTGATCGGCGGGGAGGGGCGGGGCGGGAGGGTGGGTGGGGTGGTCAGGGGCGGGTGGTGTAGGTGCGGAGGGCTCGGAGGAAGTCGAGTTCGCGGAAGCCGGGCCAGTAGACGTCGCAGAAGTACAGCTCCGAGTGGACGGCCTGCCAGAGCGGGAAGCCGGACATCCGCCGTTCCCCGCTGGTGCGGATGACCAGGTCGGGATGGGGCCGGCTGCCGGTGTAGAGGCGGGCGCCGATGGCCTCCTCGGTGAGGCCGTCGGCCACGTCGCCGAGCGTGGCGCCGTCCTCCGCCGCCTCGTGCAGGAGGGTCCGGACCGCGTCGGTGATCTCCACGCGCCCGTCGTAGCCGATCGCGACGGTGAGGTGGAAGCCCCGGTCCCGGTCACGGGTGGCGTCCTCGGCCAGCTTCAGCGCGTGCCGGGTCGACTCGGGCAGGATGTCGGTGCGGCCCGCCACGTGCAGTCGCCACGGGCTGGCCGGGCGGAGCAACGGCTCGGCGATCACCTCCTCGACCAGCCGCATCAGGTGGGCCACCTCGCCGGACTCACGCTTGCGCACGTTGTCGACGGACGCGACGAACAGGGTGATCTGGCGGATCCCCAACCCGGCGCACCAGCCGGCCACCTCGTGCAGGTGCGCGGCGCCGTACCGGTGACCCACCGACGGGTCGTCGAAGCCCATCTGCCGGGCCCACCGGCGGTTGCCGTCCATCACCATCGCCACGTGCCGGGGCAGTGCCGCGCCGACGAGCCGCGCCCGCAGGCGGCGGGCGTGCAGCCGGCGAACCAGGTCGGTCAGCACGGTCATCGCGGGGCGGAGAGGGAGCGGTACCAGGTCTTCTCGGTGCCGGCCAGGCTGAACGTCTGCTTGGCGTCGGTCTGCTCCACCACCACCAGGCCCGGTCGGTCGACCAGGCGGGTGGTGCCGGGCGGGGCGGCGAACGAGGCGTCCCGGGTCCGCCAGGTCAGCACCGCGAGCGGCTGCCCGGGCAACGGCAGGTGGTAGGCCTGCAACGTGGTGGAGCGGTCGGCGGGGGAGACCACCGGCGTGCCGCCGCCGGCCGGGCGGTAGAGCACCGCGGTCATCGTCCCGCTCGGCGTCTCCCAGGTGAGCTGCTCCAGGTCGCCCGGCTCGCCGCCGCCGAGGGCCACCGAGCCCAGCGACCGGGTCGCGAGCTTCGCCATCGGCCAGGACTCCGGCGCCGAGCGGGGCGCCGCACGGTCGCCGATGCGGCGCGGCGCGCTGCCGAACGGGCCCTGCTCGCCGCCCAGGACACAGGTGTCCAGGCCGGTCAGGGCACGCCTGCCGGAGCCGGTCTCGTCGCGGACCAGCGGGTAACGGGGCGCTTCGGTGGCCGTACCCAGGTCGAGGACGCGGTCGGCGGCCCGGCCGCGCGGCAGCGACGGCGTGGGCCGCAGCGTCGCGGTCAGCTCGACGGCCTGGCAGGCCGGCACGGCGACCGGGTCGGTGACGCCGTCGGCGCCGGACACCGTCCGGCCGTCCGGGCCGAGTAGGCGCTCCACCCGGGCGGAGGTGAGGTAGCGGCGGCCGGTGGGCTCCCGCACCGGCAGCACGTCGGAGTAGATCAGGTAGCCGGGGTCGGTGTACTCGGTGGCGTGCGCCACCCGCCACCGCTGCCCGTCCCGGTCCAGTTGCAACAGCCAGGAGGCGGAGTCACCGGGCACGTCGGCGGCGACCAGCGCCAGCGGGGCGCCGGCCACCTCACCGGAGAAGAGGATGCCGGAGGAGGGCAGGTGGGCGCGGTCGTCGACAGGTGAGCGCCAGTCCCGCACCGCGGCGGTGATCGCGGCGGTCGCGGCGGCGTCGCGGGCCAGGCTGCCGCGCGGCGGCCAGACCGCGAGCGTGCCGTCCAGGCTGTCGTAGCCGACCCGCAGATCCGCCGGCCGCCGTTCGGCGACCGGCCCACAACCGGCCGTGGCCAGCAGCAACGCGGCCAGCGCGGTGCCCGTCACAGCGCCTCGGCGGGCTGAAAGCACCCTGATCCCCTCGCCGGTCGTCGGTCGGAAGCCCACATGGTACGAGACGACCGGGCATCCGGGCGCGCCCGGCTCTACCCCGCGGCCGGCCCTCCGTCGCGGAACGTGACGCGCGATTCGTGACTCAATATCCGGCTCCGGTAGACTCCGCCGACTGTGACGCCTGCCGAGACCCGCGGCGCCTCGACGCCGGCCGCCGACGCCCCGACGGGCTCCCGATCCGTCACGCTCGACCCACCTCCGGTCACCCGGCGTGAGCCTCCCGTCGACCCGCCCGCGCCGGTGGAGCCCACCGGAGACCGGCCGGCCGCCCGACGCCGGTGGCGCTGGCGGTGGACCCGCCGCCGCATCGACCTCGTCGTGTACGCCGCCTTCGCCCTCGCCGCCGTCTGGGTGACCAGCGGCATCTGGGCCGACCCGGCCGGCCGGGTGGCCGCGCTCTACAGCAGCGACCCGGCGCAGGTGCAGTTCTTCCTGGCCCACTCGGTGCGGGTGGTGCTGCACGGCGAGTTCCCGTTCTTCACCGAACAGTTCAACTATCCCGACGGGGTCAACCTGATGGCGAACACCGCCATCCTGGCGCTCGGCATCCCGATGGTGCCGGTGACCCTCCTGTTCGGACCGGCGGTCTCCTTCGTGGCGCTGGTCACCATCGGCCTGGCCGGCACCGCCGCGGCCTGGTACCGGGTGCTCTCCCGGCACCTGGTCCGGCACCGGCCGGCCGCCGCGGTCGGCGCCTGGTTCTGCGGCTTCTCGCCGGCCATGCTCTCGCACGCCAACTGGCACCCGAACATCATCAGCCAGTTCCTGCTGCCGTTCATCGTCTGGCGGGTGCTGGTGCTGACCCGGTCCACCCGACCGGTCCGCGACGGCACGCTGCTCGCCCTGCTGGTCGTCGCGCAGGCGTTCGTCAACGAGGAGATCCTGCTCTTCACCGCGCTGGCCCTGGGCGTGTTCCTGCTCGCCGTGCTGGTGCAGCAGCGCGGGCGGTGGGCCGCCGCGTGGCGGCCGCTCGGCGCCGGGCTGGCGGTCTGCGCGGTGCTGGCCGGCGCGCTGCTGGCGTACCCACTCTGGGTGCAGTTCGCCGGGCCGATGGCCTACCACGGGCTCAGCGACGCGGTGCGCGACTACGGCAACGACATCGCCGCGTTCGTCTCGCCCGGTTCGCCGACGTTCGGCGGCAACGAGCGGGCCAACGTCAACCTCGCCCCGAACTACTCGGAGGAGAACGCCTTCTTCGGGTGGAGCCTGACGCTGCTGACCGTCGGCATCGTCGTCTGGCTGCGCCGGGACGTGATGGTCCGGGCGCTCGCCGCGACCGGGCTGTTCTTCGCCGTGCTCTCCCTCGGCGAGCGGATCTCCTGGTGGGACCGGGACCTCGCCACCGGCCCGTGGGAGCTGCTGGTCCGGCTGCCGCTGCTGGACGCCGTGGTGCCGACCCGGTTCGGCCTGATCACCAGCGTGACCGTCGCGGTGCTGCTGGCGTACGCGGTGCGCAGCGCCTGGGTGTTGCGCGGCGTCGAGCGGCGGACCGCGCGGACGCTCACCGCCGCGGGCCTGGTCTTCGCGCTGCTGCCGATCGCGCCGACGCCGCTGCGGGTCACCACCCGCCCGCCGGTCCCGGAGTTCATCACCGCCGACCGGTGGCGGCAGTACGTCGGCCCGGACCAGACGCTGGTCTCGGTGCCGGTGCCGGCGATGGGCAACACCGACCCGATGCGCTGGGCGGCCAGCACCGACCTCGACTTCAAGATCCCCGGTGGCTACTTCCTCGCCCCGCGCAACGGCGTCACCGGCGACCCGGGCCGCTTCGGCGGCCGGCGCAGCGGCATCGGCGAGATGCTCGCCGACGTGGCGTCCACCGGGCGTACGCCGAAGCTCGACGACCGGCAGCGCCGCCGCTTCCTCGACGAGTTGCGGCACTGGAACGCGGCGGTGGTGGTGCTGCCGCTTGACGAGCAGAACGCCGAACCGCTGCGCCGCACCGTGGAGCAGTTGGTCGGACCCGCCCGGCAGGAGCTGGACGTGTGGGTGTGGGACGTCCGGACACTTACCGACCGGTCCGCCTGACGCCGGCGGCGGGCCGCCCCGAGCCCGTGCCCCGGCGCCGGTGGTGGCCCCGACCCGTCGACGGACTCGTCGCGGCCGGCTACCTCGCCCTGGCCGTGCTGCTCACCGCCGACCAGTGGCGGCGGCCGGACCGGCTGTTCCACCAGGCCGGCGACCAGATGCTGTTCGAGTGGATGCTGGCCCGGGCGGCCCGCGCGGTCACCGGCGGCGAGAACCCGCTGCACAGCGCCGCGCTGAACGCGCCGCACGGGGTGAACCTGATGGCCAACACCTCGGTGCTCGGGTTGGGCGTGCCGCTCACCCCGGTCACCGTGGCGTTCGGCTCCCAGGCGGCCTTCCTGGTCGCGGTGGCGCTCAGCCTCGCCGGCACCGCCACCGCCTGGTACGCGCTGCTCGCCCGCCGGCTGGTCCGCTCCCGGGCCGCCGCCGCGGTGGGCGGGCTCTGCTGCGGCTTCGCCCCCGGGATGGTGGCGCAGGCCGGGGCGCACCTGCACATGGCCGCCCAGTTCCTGGTGCCGGTGATCCTCGCGCTGGTGTTCCGACCGGCCACCGACCGGGTCCGCCGCGACGGCGTGCTGCTCGGGCTGGCGGTCGCCTACCAGGTGTTCCTCGGCGAGGAGGTGCTGCTCTTCCTGGCCCTGGCCACCGGCGTGCTGGCCGGGGCGTACGCGCTGGCCGACCGGGCCGCCGCGCGTCGGCTGGCGCCCGTGGTGGCCCGCCGGCTGGGGCTCGGCGCGCTGGTGGCCGGCGCGCTGCTGGCGTACCCGCTGTGGTTCCAGTTCTTCGGGCCGGGCCACTACAGTGGGATGCCGTTCCACACCCGGGGCTACCGGCTGGACCTGGCCTCGTTCACCGCCGCCGCCCGGCAGACCGTGGTCGGGGACGCCCACCGGGCCGGGCTGCTGTCGCCGAACCCGACCGAGCAGAACTCGTTCTTCGGGCCGTTCCTGCCGCTGCTGGCGCTGCTCGTGGTGGTGCGGCTGTGGCGGCGTCCGCTGGTGCGCGCGCTGGCCGCCTGTGGGCTGCTGTTCGCGTCGCTCTCGCTCGGCGTCACGGTGGTGGTGGGTCGGCGCGACACCGGGCTGCCCGGCCCGTACCGGCTGCTCGCCGACGTGCCGCTGCTCGACCTGGTGGTGCCGGCCCGGTTCGCGCTGGTCTGCGTGCCTGTCGCCGGCGTGCTGCTGGCGCTGGCCGTGGACCGGGTCCGGCGGGGCGGTCTCCGCGCCTGGGCGCCGTGGGCCGGCGCGGTCGCCGCCGCGCTGCTGCCGCTCACCCCGACCCCGATCCGCACCGTGCCGGTCACGCCGGTGCCGGCCGTGGTGGCCGGCGGCGACTGGCGGGCGTACGTGCCGGCGGGCCGGACGCTGGTGCCGGTCCCGCCGGTGACCGGCGCGGCGGTCAGCCCGGCGATGTTCTGGTCGGCACGCGCCGGGTTGGCCTTCGACGCGCCGGGCGGCTACTTTATCGGGCCGCGTTCGGCAGGCGACCCGACCGCCCGGTGGGGCGCGCCGGACCGGCCCACGTCGCTGCTGCTGCGCCGGGCCGCGGAGAGCGGGCAGGTGCCGCCGGTCGGTGACGCGGAACGCCGGCAGGCGGTGGCGGACCTGCGCCACTGGCGGGCGGCGGCGCTGGTGCAGGCCGACTCGTCACCTGCCGACCCGGTGCGGCTCACCGTGGACGCTCTGGTCGGCCCCGGGCGGGACGTCGCCGGCGGCTACCTGTGGGACGTCCGCCCCCTGCTCGGCTGACCCCCGCTGCGCCCTTCTGCTGGTGAGAGGGGGCACCTTCTCTACCGGAGGCGTTAACAGGGGGCCCTTCCTTACACCCGGTCGCGGACGTCCCAGAGCCAGACGTCGTCGACGCGCTGTGCGGGGCCGAGCAGCGCGGTCATCAGGTCGCGCAGCACGGCCTCGCGTGGGCCGGCGCCGAGCACCACCACCGACGCCCGCCAGAAGCGCAGGTCCTCGACGGCCTGCCGGCGGTTCTCCGGGGTGATCTCCGGGACCCGGTCGGCGTCCATGGTGGCGTAGATCAGCGTGCTGGTCGGCCGGTTCGGCGCGCCGAAGACCCCCTCACCGGCCGCGTTCGGACCGATGAAGTAGCCGGCCGGGATCGGGAACTCCTGCCCGGTCAGCGCGCTCCAGCGCAGCGTCGGCAGCCCGTGCACGTTGCTCGGGATCGGCACCGGCACCAGCGTCCGACCGGCCGGCACGTAGGGACGCCAGCCGCCGGCGGTGACGAAGTGCGGCGGCGGGTCGATCCGCTGCGCCGGCAGCGGGCGCGGGAACAGCGGCAGCAGGGCGGCCACGATCGCGGCGTAGCCGACCAGGCGTACCGCGCGCCGCCGGCCCGACCCGTCACCGCCGGAGACCGTGTCGGCGTCGGCGTCGTGGTCGCCGGCGCGGGGCGTGGGCACCGGCGGTCGGCCGGCACGTGCGAGCGTGTCCCAGGCCAGCGCCAGCAGCACGCCGACCGCGCCGACCACCACCAGGCTCAACCGGGTCGGCATCATCATCTCGACCAGCGGCAGGTCGTCCGGCACGTACGCCCACGGCCCGGCGACGTCGGTCTCCACGCCGTCGAAGCGCACCACCGGCCCGATCGAGGCGACGGTGAACAGGGCCACCAGCACGGCCAGGATCCGGGCCGGCACCGAGCGGCGGACCAGCAGCACCAGCGCGGCGAGCGCGACCAGCACCAGCGGCCAGCCGAACCAGGTGTTCTGCTCGGTCAGCCCGATGGTCTTCTCCACCGCCTCGTCGCCGGCCACGGTGTCCCGGGCGAACGTGACGAAGGCCATCAGGTCCTCGCCCCAGTTGTGGAAGACCCCGCCCTGCAACCCCCGGTAGGACTGCGGGCCGTTGAACTGGAACCAGATCGGATACGCGGTGAGCAGCAGCGCCACCCCGCCACCGACGCCCATCGCGGCCAGGAACGTGCCGGCCCGCTGCCGCGCCGCGCGCGGTCGCTGGACCGCGTACGCCACCACCACGACCAGGCAGGCCAGCGCGGTGAGCAGCAGCATCTCCTCGTTGATGAAGATCTGGTACGCCACCAGCAGCCCGAGCGCCAGGCCGTTGCGCCGCCGGCGGCCCGGCTCGCCGAGGCGCAGCACCCGGGACACGATCAGCGGGAGCAGGAAGTTCGACACGAAGTTCGGCTGCCCGTTGGCGTGGTGCACGATGCCCGGCGCGAAGCCGAGGAACGCGCCGCCGGCGAACGCCGCAGCCCGGGAGCGGACCAGGTGCCGGGAGAGCATCCAGTAGGACGTGGCGGCGGTCGCCGACAACGCCGCGCCGAGGTAGAGCGCGTACATCACCTGCGGGCCGAGCAGCATGGTCAGCGGCGCCAGCGGCAGCGTCACCCCGAGCAGCGAGGTGTTCGCCATCATGTTCACCCCGTCCGGCGCGTTCTGCCGGGCGGTGAACAGCGGGTTCTCCAGGTGGCGCACCGAGTACGCGCCGTGCGCGAACAGCCACTCGAACCAACTGTGGTCGGTGGGCAGGTGCGAGGACACCCGGTGCTGCACGTCGACCCAGTAGTTGAGGCAGACGAGAACGCCGAGCAGCGCATAGGCTCCGATGGCCAGCATGTCGGCGCGCGCCGGTCGGCGACGGGGCCGGCGCGGCGAGTCCGCCGCGACGGCGTCCACCTCGACGGACGAGGAGTTCAGAGGAGGGTCTACCACCGGCACGGCCACGACGGGCCATCGTACAGGCGGCCCGGCGTCGGTCCGGTCACGGCTGGGCGGCGGTGCGGCGGCGCGGAAAGGGGAGTTCGTGACCGTCATCGATCTGGGCGAGCTGCGCGACGAGGCCCCCGCACCGGGGACCGCGGACCGGCCGCCGCGCGCCGTGGGCCGGCCGTTCCGCGTCGCGGCGGTGCTGCTGGTGGCGCTGGTCACGCTCGCCGCCGCGGTGCCGTCGGGCCGCCCGGCGCCGCGCCGGATCCCCGGTGGCACCGGGGCCGCCGCGTTCCTCTCCGGCGACCGGGCGTACGTGGTGCGGCGGGCCGAGCGGGAACCGGGTTGGGAGGTCGTCGCGTACCGCGAGGGCCGTCCGCGGTGGCGGGCCGCCGTGCCCGCCGGCGGGGACGTCGTCGGGCTGTGGGAGCAGGGCGGGCGGGCGCTGGCCGTGGCCCGCACCGGCGTCGGCGCCGGCGACAGCGGATGGGAGACGGCGGCGTTCGACGCCGGCACCGGCGCGCTGCGGTGGCGGCAGGCCGGCGTCGCGTTCCCGGCCGGCGACGCGCTGCTGCTGCGCCCGGACGGCGAGACGCCGCTGCGTCGGGTGGCGACGGACGACGGGCGGACGCTCTGGAGCGCGCCCGCGAACCGGGACGTGCTGTTCGGCTTCGGTCCGTCCGGAGTGGACCGGATCCTGCTGGTGCCGGGATCCGGCGAGACGGTGGTGCTGAACGCCGCGACCGGTGCCCGGCTGGCCGAGCGTGACCTGCACCCCGATGAGGAGTTGCCCGGTGGGCGTGGCCTCCAGAGCACCGACGGGCTGCTCCTGGAGACCCGGGGTGCTGGCGCGCGCGTGCAGGCGTACGAGTTGGACACGCTCCGGCCGCGCTGGACCGCCGAGCTGCCGCTCGTCGATCACCTGGAGCGGTGCGGGGCGCTGCTCTGCGCGGCCCGACAGACCGGCGGGATGTGGGCGCTCGACCCGGACACCGGCGCGGTCCGCTGGACCGTCGAGCGGTGGCAGAGCGTGCTCTGGGCCGACGCGGGTCGCCTGCTGGTCGCCACCGGCGGCAGCGACGGCGACCGCCTGGCGGTGCTGGACGCGGCGGACGGGCGGCTGGTCGCCGACCTCGGCGACTGGGCGGTGCTGCCGCAGAGCGAGATCGCCGGGCGGCTCTTCCTGACCCGGCCGCTGGGCGGCGGCCGGCAGGTCCTCGCCGAGCCGGACCTGTCCGGCGGTCCGCCCGTGGTGCGCGACGTGCTCACCGGCACCGACTGCACGGCCGGTACGACGCTGCTGGTCTGCCGGCAGCCGGACGGCGACTTCACGCTGCGGCCGCTGCCGTGAGCCCGGTCATCGAGCTGGGCGAGTTGCGACCCGCCGAGGACGGTGACGAACCGCTCCCCGCGCCGCCCCGGCGGCCCCCGGGTCGGACCGTCCGCGCGGTGGCGCTCGCCTGCCTGGTGCTGCTCTCGATGGCCGGTGCGGCGGGGCCGGCCCAGCGGCCGGCGCCGATCCGGGTGCCCGCGCCGCAGGGCGCCGCCTTCGTGGCGCTGGCCGGCCGGCTGGTGGTGGCCGACGGCCCGGGCGCGGTGCACCGGGGCGGTCGGGAGGTCACCGCCTACCGGTTGCCCGGCGGCGAACCGGCGTGGCGGTTCACGCTGCCTGCCGGCGACCAGGTGCTGGGGCTGGCCGGCGCGGTCGGCGGGCTGCTGGTGACGAGCAGTCCGACAGGTGTCGGTGACACGCTCTCCACGCTGCTCGACCCGGTGACCGGGGCGGTGCGCTGGCGGCAGACCGGTTACCCGGTCGCGACCGCCGCCGGCGGGGTGCTGGTGGAGAATCCCCGGCCGGGCGGCACGGGCAGCGTGCGGGCGGTCGACCCGGTGTCCGGCGCGGTGCGCTGGACGCTGTCGGTGCCCGCGCAGGGGGTGGCCTACCGGCGGGACGCCCGGGGGGTGACGCAGCTCGTGCTGGTCGAGCCGGACGGCCGGGTCGTGGTGCACGACGCCGACTCCGGTGCGCGGGTGCGCGACGGCCGGGTGGCGTCCGCGCCGGACGGCGTCGCCCACCGGTACGCGCAGGTCGTCGGCGGTCTGCTGCTGGTCGACGACGGCGCCGGCGCGGTCACCGCGTACGGGCTGGACCGGTTGGACCGGCTCTGGACGGTGCCCGTGGACCCGCGCGCCGTGATCTGGTTCACCGACTGCGCCGGGGTGATCTGCCAGCGCGACCAGGTCGGCGGGGCGAAGGCCCTCGATCCCGCCACCGGGCGTCCCGCCTGGGCGCAGGAGCGGTGGATCGGGCTGGCGCCGGTCGGCGGCCGGCTGATCGCCGCCGCGTCGGGGGACGGCCCGGAACTGGACCTGTCGACGCTCGACCCGGCGACCGGCCGGGTGCTCGGCCGGCTCGGCCGCTGGCGCGCCACCGGCCGGGACGACGGTTCCGGCACGCTGCGCGGGCTGCTCGGGCTGCGGCATCTGGCCGGTGACTGGACGCTCGTCGCCGTGCTGGACGTGCCGGCGGGGGAGGCGCGGACCCGGGCGGTCCTGCCCGGCTCCTGGGACGAGTGCGCGGACGCGGGCGAGGCGCTGGTGTGCCTGCGGCCGGCCGGCGGCCTGGCGGTCTGGCCGATCGCCCGCTGATCACCAGTTGGCCTGCCGGGGGGCGGGCGGCAGCGGCACCGACTCCGGCCGCAGCACGTACGCGATGCCGCCGCTGCCGGCCTGCCAGGCGGCCTCGAACGGCGCGCGGGGCACGGTGCGGCGGACCCCCTCGTCGTCCGGCGCGTACGGGTCGTTGAGCACCGGGTCGCCGTCGGCGCTGAAGCCGACCAGCACGATCAGGTGTCCCCGGGTGTCGTAGTCCAGTCCGGGCACCTGGCCGCGGGCGAACGCCGCCGAGACGACGAGCGGGATGCCGGCGGCCACGAAGCGTTCCGCCTCGGCCAGCGAGCGCAGCCGGGTGACGAACGCGTCCACCCCGTGCGTGCCGGCGTACGCGGTGTTGAACGGCCAGTTGCCCGCCCCGCCGTACGCGTGGTCGTAGCAGTGCCGGGCGGCGTGCACCACCACCGGGCGGGGGCCGGGCGGGTCGACCCAGGCGTACCGGTCGGGGGTGGGGCCGGCCTGCCAGAAGTCGAGCACCATGGACACGCAGGTGGGGCTGCACCAGGAGTCGCCGCCGCCACCCCAGCGGGTCTCCCCGCCGGCGTGCAGCCGCTGCGCGTAGCGGGGCACGTCCAGCACCCGTCCCCACGCCCCGGTCGCCGGTTCGGGCGCCCCGGGGCCGCCGGGGGCGGGATCGGCGGAGGCGACCACGCCGAGGGTGCGCAGCACCGGGTCGCCCGGTGCGTCGGCGGGGCGGTACAGCGTCACCCGGGCCTGCCACCCGGTAACCGTCGCGCCGGTCATCCGGAGCGTGTCCGCGTCGACGCGGGCCCGGCCGTCGGACTGCCCGGGCACCGAGGAGCGGCGCACCGTGCCGTCGTCGGCGGCCCAGTCGCCCAGCGCGTACCAGCCGGTGGTGGCGGCGTCGTCGGCCCAGCCGCGCAGCTCCACCCGCAGCCAGCAGCCCGGCGGCGTATCGGCGGTCCACGAGGGCACCAGCTCGGTGGCGGCGAAGCCGACCGGCACCACGGGTGAGGTCCAGCTCCCGGTGTGCCGGCCGGCCGGCGTCAGCCCGTCCGCGCCGGCCCGCAGCCCGTCGGCCACACCCCCGTCCCCGTCGGCGGGAAACCGGAAACGGCGGTACGCGACGTCCCGGCCGGGGCGGTCGGCGGTCATCGGGGCTCCGCTCGGCTCGGCCCGGCCGGTCGGGCGCGGGCGGTGGTCGATCGTTGCCGGCGAGCATCGCGTACCCGAAGGTTTTCTGCAACGGCGGCGGGTGCCGGCCGTTTGGTCGCCCGCACTAGGTTGTGGGAGGTCACGAGGTGGGAGGCCGGGATGCGGGTACTGGTGGTCGAGGACGAGCGCAACCTCGCCGACGCGATCGCGCGCGGGCTGCGCAAGCGCGGGATGGCGGTGGACGTCGCCTACGACGGCGACGCCGGGCACGAGGCGGCGTTCGTCACCCGCTACGACGTGGTGATCCTGGACCGGGACCTGCCCGGCGTGCACGGCGACCGGATCTGCGCCGACCTGGCCGCCTCCGGCGCGCTGACCCGGGTCCTCATGCTGACCGCCAGCGGGACGGTCGCCGACCGGGTCGAGGGGTTGCAGCTCGGCGCCGACGACTACCTGGCCAAGCCGTTCGCCTTCGACGAGCTGGTGGCCCGGGTGCAGGCGCTGGGCCGGCGGGCCACCCCGGCCGCGCCGCCGGTGCTGGCGCTGGGCGACCTGGAACTCGACCCGGCCCGGCGGGTGGTGACCCGGGCCGGCGTGCCGCTCGACCTGACCAACAAGGAGTTCGGCGTGCTCGCCGAGCTGCTCAAGGCGCGCGGCGCGGTGGTCTCCAGCGAGGAGCTGCTGGAGCGGGTCTGGGACGCGAACACCGACCCGTTCACCACGATCGTCCGGGTCACCGTGATGACGCTGCGCAAGAAGCTCGGCGACCCGCCGCTGATCGACACCGTGGTCGGCGCGGGCTACCGCGTCGGTGAGCCCGCCTGATGGGCACCCGGCGGGTACGGCCGACGCTGCGGCTGCGGTTGACCCTGCTCAACGGCGTGCTGCTGGTCGGCGCCGGGGCGATCCTGGTGCTGCTGGCCTGGCTGCTGGTCCGCGACGCGCTGCGCCCCACCGACGAGCTGCTGCCCGGCACCACCGTGGTGCTCACCGACGGCCGCACCCTCGACGCCGGGCAGTGGCAGCGGCAACTGGTCGACGCGGCGTCGCGGGAGCTGCTGGTCAAGGGGCTGCTGGCGTTGCTGGCGATAAGCGTCGTCGGGGTGGCCGGGGCGTACCTGGTGGCCGGCCGGGCGTTGCACCCGCTGCACCAGGTCACCGCCACCGCCCGCCGGCTCGGCGAGACCACGCTCGACGAGCGGATCGGCTGGTCCGGGGCGGACGACGAGGTGGCCGAGCTGGCCGAGACGTTCGACGCGATGCTGGACCGGATCACCGCCGCGTTCGAGGCGCAGAAGCGGTTCGTCGCCAACGCCTCGCACGAGCTGCGGACCCCGCTCGCGGTGATGCGTACCGAGATCGACGTGACGCTCAGCGACGACGACGCGGACCTCGGCGAGTACCGCCGGATGGCCGGCGTGGTGCGCGAGGCGTCCGAGCGGGCCAACGGGCTTGTCGACGCGCTGCTGGTGCTGGCGCGCAGCGAGGCGCAGACCGGCCGGCGGCTGGCCCGCCGCGCGGAGAGCGACCTCGCCGTGGGCACCGCCAACGCGCTCTCCGCGGTGGCCCGCGAGGTGGAGCGGATCGGCCTGAAGGTGCACACCTCGCTGCGCCCGGCGCCTGTCGTCGGCGACCCGGGGCTGCTCGACCGGCTGGCCGGCAACCTGGTGGAGAACGCGGTCCGCTACAACCACCTGCACGGCCGGATGTGGGTGCGCACCGGCACCGACGGGCAGCGGTCCTGGCTGGTGGTGGGGAACACCGGCTTCGAGGTCGCCCCGGCCGAGGTGCCCGGGCTGTTCGAGCCGTTCCGGCGCGGCGGGCAGGAACGCACCGGGGCGCGCGGCTCCGGCCTCGGCCTGTCCATCGTGCGGGCGGTCTGCGACGCGCACGGCGGCACGGTCAAGGCGGTCGCCCAGCCGGGTGGCGGCCTGGAGGTGACCGTCACCCTTCCGTCGGCCGACCCGCCCGCGGCCACCTGACCGCCGATCCGCGCCCGTCCGCGCGTACCCCCGGCCCCACCTGATCGTGCGGCCCGGCCCGGCTGTCCCGGCCGGAGCCGGCGGGTGGTCGGGCGTGGCGGTGCGGTGGTCGGTCAGAAAGCGTGCCGGGCGCTGGACGGCGGTGCGGGCGTGGCCCAGGGTGAGCGGAGCGACACGCCTCCCCGCCGAACCTACGGAGTTGCCCGTGACCCACCCCTCGGCCCCGCGCCGCCGCGCCCTCGCGGTCCTCGCCGCCGTCGCGCTCACCGCGGCCGGCCTGGCCCCGGCCGCCCCCGCCGGCGCCGCCCCCGACCACACCACAGTGGTCAAGGCCGTCCCCTCCACCGCCTCGCCGGACATCATGGACGGCACCGTCGACGCGATCCACGACGCCGGCACGAAGATCATCGTCGCCGGTTCGTTCAGCACCGTGCAGAACCGCAACTCCGACACCGACATCACCCGCAACTACCTGCTCGCCTTCGACAAGGCCACCGGCACGGTCGACACCGCGTTCGCGCCGACCGTCGACAACGAGGTGTACGCGGTCGTCGCCGGCCCGACCGCCGGCACGGTCTTCGTCGCCGGCAAGTTCAACACCGTCAACGGGGTGACCCGGCGCAAGGTGGCGCTGCTCGACGTCGCCACTGGCGCGCTGGTCACCGGCTTCACCCCGCCGGCGTTCAACGGGCTGGTCAACGACATCGCGTTGGCCGGCAACCGGCTGCTGGTCGGCGGCATCTTCACCACCGCCGGCAATCCCAACCCGCGCGCCGGGCTGGCCTCGCTCAACGCCACCACCGGCGCGGTGGACAGCTACCTGACCACCGCGCTGACCGAGCACCACAACTACGACGGGGTCAGCGGATCCAACGCCGGCGTCGGGGTGGAGAAGATGGCGCTCTCCCCGGACGGCACGAGGCTCGTGGTGATCGGCAACTTCAAGAAGGCCGACGGGGTGCTGCACGACCAGATCGTCCAGCTCGACCTGGGCGCCACCGCCGCCACCGTCGCCGACTGGAACACCAGCCGGTACACGCCCCGCTGCAAGTGGCAGGCGTTCGACTCGTACATGCGGGACGTCGCGTACGCGCCGGACAGCAGCTACTTCGTGGTGGTCACCACCGGTTCACCGTACGGCGGCACGCTCTGCGACGCCGCGGCCCGCTTCGAGGGCGGCACGACCGCCACCGACGCGCAGCCCACCTGGATCGACTACACCGGCGGCGACACCTTCCTCTCGGTCGCGGTCAGCGAGCAGGCGGTCTACGTGGGCGGCCACTTCCGCTGGCTCAACAACAGCGCCGGCGGCGACAACGCCCGGGCCGGCGCGGTCGGCCGGGCCAGCATCGCCGCGCTCGACCCGCGTACCGGCCTGCCGCTGTCCTGGAACCCGGGGCGGCACCCGCGCGGCATCGGCGCCTCCGAGATGCTCGTCACCCCGACCGGCCTCTGGGTCGGCGGGGACACCTCGTGGATCGGCAACTTCCAGTACCGCCGGGAGCGGATCGCGTTCTTCCCGCTGGCCGGCGGCACCGCCCCGCACCCGACCACCTCGGCCACCCTGCCCGGCACGGTCTACCAGGCCGGCGTGCCGAAGCCGACGAACGTGCTCTACCGGGTGAACGCCGGCGGCCCGGCGGTCGCCGCCACCGACGGCGGGCCGGACTGGGCGGTCGACGACGGCGGCAGCCCCAGCCCGTACCACAACAGCGGCAACTCGGCCGCCGGCTTCGCCGCGGTCGGCTCGTTGGACGCCACCGTGCCGGCCGGCACGCCCGCCGCGCTCTACAGCGACGAACGGTACGACCCGGCCGGCGCGCCGGAGATGACCTGGCAGTTCCCGGTGCCCGCCGGGACCGAGGTGCAGGTGCGGCTCTACCTGGCCAACCGGTACGACGGCACCGCCGCCGCCGGCTCCCGGGTCTTCGACGTGGCGCTGGACGGCACCACGGTCCTCGACGACCTCGACCTGTCCGCGAGCGTCGGGCACAACGTCGGCACCATGCGCGAGTTCACCGTGGTCAGCGACGGCACCGTGGACCTGGAGTTCCGGCACGTGGTGGAGAACCCGCTGATCGACGGCATCGAGATCGTCAAGACCGGCGCCCCGCCGGCCGGCACCGGCGACGAGGTGCAGGCCCGCTCGTACGACGGGGCGAGCACGGTCGGCGCGGCGACGTCGGTGGCGAACCCGGACGGCACCGCGTGGTCCACCGCGCGGGGCGCGTTCTGGGTCGGTGGCACGCTGTTCTACGGCATGAACGGCGCGCTGTGGCGGCGCACGTTCGACGGGACCACGTTCGGCACGCCGTCGCTGGTCGACCCGTACCACGACGCCTACTGGGACACCGTGGTCACGGACTCCGGCCCGGCCGACCAGACGTACGCCGGGGTGACCACCGGCTTCTACGCCGAGATCCCCAACGTGACGGGCATGTTCCACTCCGGCGGGCGGCTCTACTACACGCTCGCCGGGCAGAGCGGCCTGTTCTGGCGCTGGTTCACCCCGGACAGCGGCACGGTCGGCGCGGACCGGTTCACGGTGGCCGGCTCCGGCGGGCTCGCCGACTCGGGCGCAGTCTTCGTCGCCGGCAACACGCTCTACAAGGTCAACCGGACCACCGGCGACCTGTCCGCGACCGACTGGGCGGGTGGCGCGCCCGCCGCGACGTTCACCGTGCGCAGCGGGCCGTCGCTGGACGGCGTCGACTGGCGCGCCCGCGCCGTCTTCCTCGGCCCGTGAGTGAGTAAGGAGGGGCCCCTTCTTAACGTTTTCGGTAGAGGAGGGGCCCCTTCTTAACGGCTTGCGAGGCGGGCGCGGGCGGTGGCAGGATCGTCGCGTCAGCCGAGAGGTGGAAGGGGGTGTGGTGATGTTCAATTCGTTCCGTCCCGCGCCCCGCGTTCCCCGCTGACTCTTCCCACGGGGCGCGTCCCCACAGGAGGAAGCACCGTGAGTGCACAGATCCACTGCGTGACCGTCGAGTCCGACGACCCGTACGCCCTGGCGACCTGGTGGGCCCGGGTGCTCGACCGCAAGCTGGCCGACGACGACGTCCCGGGCGACCCGGAGGCGGTTCTCGTCGCGCCCGGCGGGCACGGCCCGGACCTGCTCTTCGTCGAGGTCGGCGAGCGGCACGGCAAGGGCGCGTTCCACCTCGACCTGCACCCGGCCGAGGGCACCCGGGACACCGAGGTCGCGCGGCTGCGTGACCTCGGCGCCACGGAGGTCGCCGACCGGCGGCGGCCGGACGGCACCGGCTGGGTGGTGCTGGCCGACCCGGAGGGCAACGAGTTCTGCGTCTGCCGGAGCCAGGCGGAACGCGCCGCCTCGGCCTGACCCGGAAAACGGCGCCGGGCCCCCGCCGTCGGCGGGGGCCCGGCGCTCCGGACGCCGATCAGTCCTGCTTCTCGACCTCGCCGCGCAGCGTGACGAACTCCGACTGGAACTCGGCGGCGCTCTTGAAGTAGACCACCATCATGCCGAGGCTGCCCTTGTCGGCCCAGACGCAGACGCCGACCGGGACGTCCTCGGCCTTGCCGTCGCTGCACTTGGCGTCGCCGCCGAGCGGGCCGGCGTCGACCGTCTTGAACTCCTTGGTGCCGAGGTCCGGGGTGACCGCCGTGATGGCGTCGGCCATCTCCTTCTTCGGGTCGGCGATGATGCCGGAGACACCGACGATCATGACCAGGTCCTTCTTCGCCGGGTCGCCGTAGAAGGCGCCCGCCGTGCTCGTCGCGTTCGGCACGTCCTTGCCGAGCTCGGACTTCATCTGCACGGCCGCGTTCTGCAGCGTCGGCTCGGTCACCTTCGGCCGGCCGCCCAGCGTCGCGGGCTCGACGACCCGGGTCTTGCTGGCGGTGACGGCCTCCTTGACGTCGCCCCCGGCGGCGGCCCAGATGGCGATGCCGCCACCGACGCAGAGCACCAGCACGACGGCCAGGACGATCAGCAGGATCTTGCCGACGCCGAACTTCTTCTTCGGCGGGACCGGCGTCCCGAACTGGTCGCCGCCGAACGGCTGCTGCTGCGGGTGGTCGCCGCCGTACGGCGGCTGCTGCGGGTAGTCAGCGCCGTACTGCGGCTGCTGCGGTGCCGGCGGGTAACCGCCGCCGTGCTGGGGCTGCTGCGGCGGCTGGTAGCCGCCGTGCTGCGGGGGAGTGGGGTTGTTGCCGGGGTAGGGGTTGGACGGCGGTTGGGACATGAAGGCAGCTCCTGTGAGAATCCTGGACGCGTGATGGTAGCCATGGGCACCGACGGTCCGCTGTCCGCCCGGGACCGGTGTGACGAAACCGGGACCCGTCCGTGACCGGTCCCGGAACGACGACAGCGGCGGCCGCACCGTCCGAAACGGACGGCACGACCACCGCTGTCGATGGCCCGTCGGTCAGCGCAGGCTGGCCACGCCGCGCGGCAGGAACCGCCGGCCGGTCACCCGCTCGGAGGTCCCGGTCCGGTCCAGGTACGGCGTGACGCCGCCCAGGTGGAACGGCCAACCGGCGCCGAGGATCATGCACAGGTCGACGTCCTGCGCCTCGGCGACGACGCCCTCGTCGAGCATGAGCCGGATCTCCTGCGCCAGCGCGTCCAGCGCGTTCTGCCGCACCTGCTCGGCGGTGAGCGGCTGGTCGCCGACCACCAGCAGCTTCGCCACCTCGTCGTTGATCTGGTCGTCGACCACGATCGGCTGGCCCGAGTCGGCGATCCGCTTCAGGTTCTCGCTGACGCCGAACCGGTCCGGGTACGCCTCGTGCAGCGTGCCGCCCACGTGGTAGGCCACGGCCGGCCCGACGAGCTGGAGCAGCGCGAGCGGACGCATCGGCAGGCCCAGCGGGTCCAGCGCGCTGTTCGCCACGTCCAACGGCGTGCCGGCGTCGACGGCGGCGAAGACGGTGCCCAGGAATCGGGTCAGGAGCCGGTTGACCACGAACGCCGGGGCGTCCTTCACCAGCACCGACGACTTCTTGAGCTGCTTGCCGACCGCGAACGCGGTGGCCAGGGTGGCGTCGTCGGTCCGCTCGCCGCGGACGATCTCCAGCAGCGGCAGCACCGCGACCGGGTTGAAGAAGTGGAAGCCGACGACCCGCTCCGGGTGCTCCAGGTCGGCCGCCATCTCGGTGATCGACAGCGAGCTGGTGTTGGTGGCGAGCACCGCCTCCGGCTTGACGATCTTCTCCAGCTCGGCCCAGACCTGCTTCTTGACGCCCAGGTCCTCGAAGACCGCCTCGATGACGAAGTCGGCGTCCGCGAAGACGGACTTGTCGACCGAGCCGGACACCAGGCCGTAGAGCTTGGCGGCGGTGCCCTTGTCCATCCGGCCCTTGCTGACGGCCTTCTCGATCTGGGTGTGCACGTAGCCGACACCCTTGTCCACCCGGGACTGATCAAGGTCGGTCATGACGACAGGCACCTGCAACCGCCTGGCGAACAGCAGCGCGAGCTGGCTGGCCATCAGGCCGGCGCCGACGATGCCCACCTTGGTCACCGGCCGGGCCAGGCCCTTGTCCGGCGCGCCGGCCGGGCGCTTGGCCCGCCGCTGCACCAGGTCGAACGCGTACAGGCCGCTGCGCAGCTCCTCGGAGAAGACCAGGTCGGCCAGGGCCTCGTCTTCGGCGGCGGTGCCGGCGGCGAAGTCGGCGTCCTTCGCGGTCTCCAGCAGGTCCAGCGCCTTGTACGCGGCCGGGACCGCGCCGTGCAGCCGCTGGTCCAGCGTCTGCCGGGCGAAGTAGAGCACGCCCGCCCACATGTCCTTGTCGACCTCGGGACGGGTCACGGTGACCTCGCCCCGGACCACGCCGGCGGCCCACTCCAGCGACCGCTCCAGGAAGTCGGCGGGCGCCAGCAGCACGTCCGCGATGCCCATCTCGGCGGCCTGCTTCGGCTTGAGCATCCGGTTCTGCATCAGCGGGTTCTGCAGGATCACCTGGGTGGCGGCCGGGATGCCGATCAGGTTCGGCAGGAGCTGGGTGCCGCCCCAGCCGGGCACCAGGCCGAGCGAGACCTCGGGCAGCGCGAGGGCCGCCGCGCCCGCCGACAGCGTCCGGTAGTGGCAGTGCAGCGCCAGCTCCAGGCCGCCGCCCATGGCCGCGCCGTTGACGAAGGCGAACGTCGGCACGTCGCTGTCCTTGAGCCGGGCGAAGACCCGGTGGCCCAGGCGGCCGACCTCCAGCGCCTGCTCGCGGTTCTCCAACTGCGGCAGGCTGGTGATGTCCGCGCCCACGCAGAAGATGTACGGCTTGCCGGTGACCGCGACGAACGCCGGCTTCGCCGCGAGGGCGGCGGTGATCGCCTCGTCCAGGCTGGTCAGGCCGCCCGGGCCGAAGCTGTTCGGCTTGGTGTGGTCGAAGCCGTTGTCCAGGGTGATCAGTGCGGCGGGCCGGTCCAGCCCCGGTACGTTCACCTGCCGCAGCAGCGCCTTGGTGACGACCTCGTTCGGTGCGGCGAGACTCACTTGTCGTCACCCTTCCAGTTCGGGTTCTCCCAGATGACCGTGCCGCCCATGCCGATGCCGATGCACATGGCGGTGAGGCCGTAGCGCACCTCGGGGTGCTCGGCGAACTGCCGGGCGAGCTGGGTCATCAGCCGGACGCCGGAGGACGCGAGCGGGTGCCCGATGGCGATCGCGCCGCCCCAGGCGTTGACCCGGGGGTCGTCGTCGGCGATGCCGAAGTGGTCGAGGAACGCGAGCACCTGCACCGCGAACGCCTCGTTCAGCTCGAACAGGCCGATGTCGTCGATGCTCAGGCCGGCGATGCGCAGCGCCTTCTCGGTCGACGGGATCGGACCGACGCCCATCACCTCCGGCTCGACGCCGACGAAGCCGTACGACACCAGCCGCATGCCGACCGGCAGGCCCAGCTCGCGGGCGGTCTCCTCGGCGACCAGCAGCGCGGCGGTGGCGCCGTCGTTCAGGCCGGCCGCGTTGCCCGCGGTGACCTTGCCGTGCGGGCGGAACGGGGTCTTCAGCCCGGCCAGCTTCTCCATCGAGGTGTCCCGCGGCGCCTCGTCCACGGTCGCCAGGCCCCAGCCGCCCTCGTCGTCGCGGATCGCGACCGGCACCAGGTCGCCCTGGAGCTTGCCGTTGGCGTACGCCTTGGCGGTCTTCTGCTGGGAGGCGAGCGCGAACGCGTCGGTGCGCTCCTTGGTGACGTGCGGGACGCGGTCGTGCAGGTTCTCCGCGGTCGCGCCCATCACCAGGGCCGACGGGTCGACGAGCTTCTCCGCGACGATGCGCGGGTTGGGGTCGACGCCCTCGCCCATCGGGTGCCGGCCCATGTGCTCGACGCCGCCGGCGATGGCCACGTCGTAGGCGCCCATGGCGATGCCGGAGGCCACCGTGGTGACGGCGGTCATCGCGCCCGCGCACATCCGGTCGATGGCGAAGCCGGGCACCGTCTTCGGCAGGCCGGCCAGCAGGGCGGCGGTGCGGCCGATGGTCAGGCCCTGGTCGCCGATCTGGGTGGTGGCGGCGATCGCCACCTCCTCCACCTTCTCCGGCGGCAGCTGCGGGTTGCGGCGCATCAGCTCGCGGATGCAGCGGATCACCAGGTCGTCGGCGCGGGTGTTGCCGTACATCCCACCCGCCTTGCCGAACGGGGTACGGACGCCGTCGACAAAGACGACATCTCGAACTTCACGGGGCACTTGGAGCCTCCCTCGGCACTGGCCATTTCTCCGGATGCTACTCGCCAGTAACCAACCGCGTCACCACCCCCCGTGTGGCCCACCCCACACCCCGACCGGCCCCGGGTCAGGGCGCGGGCGGGCGCAGGGCCTCGGTGAGCGCGGGCAGGAGCAGGCCGAGCTGCCACTCCCGCGCGCCCAGCCCCCGCAACGTCTCGGCGACCGTGTCGTCGGTGATCTCCTCCGGCGGCTGCCAGGCCAACCGGCGGATCGAATCCGGCGTGATCAGGTTCTCCGCCGGCAGCGTGTGCGCCACCGCCGTGCCGACCACGACCTCCCGGCAGCGGGCCAGCCGGCCCGCCGCGACCGGGTCACGCTCGGCCCACCGGTGCGGCGGGGGCGGACCCTCCACCGCCGGGCTCACCGGCAGCGCGTCGTCCGGCAGTTGGCGTGCGTCGTCCAACGCCGCCAACCAGGTACGCGCCAGCCGGCGCACCGAGCGCCCCCCGAACCCGGGGAGCGTCAACAGCGTCTTCTCGTCCTTCGGGTCCAACTCGGCGGCCGCCACGATGGCCGAGTCCGGCAGCACCCGACCCGGCGCGGCGTCGCGCCGCGAAGCGATCTGGTCCCGGGCGTACCAGAGGGACCGGACCCGGGCCTGGGCGCGCGCCCCGCGGACCCGGTGGATCCCGGACGTGCGCCGCCACGGCTCGGCGCGCACCCGTGGCGGGCGGGCGCCGTTGCGCACCAGCGCGGCGAACTCCTCCGCCGCCCAGCCGGACTTGCCCTGCCGGTCCAGCTCCTCGTCGAGCGCGTCGCGCAGGTCCACCAGCAACTCCACGTCCAGCGCCGCGTACGTCAGCCAGGACTCCGGCAGCGGCCGGCTGGACCAGTCGGCGGCCGAGTGGTGCTTCTCCAGGCTGAAGCCGAGGAGCTGTTCGGTCAGCGCGGCCAGGCCGACCCGCTCGAACCCGGCCAGCCGGGCGGCCAGTTCGGTGTCGAACAGCCGGCGCGGGCGCAGCCCCAGCTCGGCCAGGCAGGCGAGGTCCTGACTGGCGGCGTGCAGCACCCACTCGGCGTCCGCGATCGCCGCGTCGAGGGCGGACAGGTCGGGCAGTGGCAGCGGGTCGACGAGCGCGGTGCCGGCGCCGGCACGACGCAACTGCACCAGGTAGGCGCGCTGGCTGTAGCGGTATCCGGAGGCGCGTTCGGCGTCCAGGGCCACCGGGCCGGTGCCGGCCGCGAAGCGGGCCACCACCTCGTCCAGCTCGGTCGGGGAGGCCACCGGCGCGGGGGTGCCGTCGCGCGGCGCGGTCAGCGGGACGGCGGCGCCCGTGTCGGTCTCGGTCCCCGCGTCCGCCGGCTCCGGCACGGCCGACGACGGATGCGGAGACACCTCTCCCGTACGGCTTTCGGCGGCCCGACGGCGCAGGGGTGGTTCGTCGGTCACCTGACAACCCTAGTGGGCCGGGCGATCCGGTGCGCGCAGCCGGTCCGGCGCGTGTCGACGAGATGTCCGCCAGGTGTCCGGAACGGGGCGGGTTGCGCGGGGGTGAGAGGGTCGGACAACGGGGGAGACAAACCCCGTTCCCGCCGGTACGGTCCATCGAGCCGTGAGCGGCGCGGGGGCGACCGGGCAGCGGTCGGTGCGCCGGCACGGCCGGCGGGGAGGGCGGACGATCATGGCAGGCGGCTACGGGACCGGCGACGGCGTGCCGGGGCGCGACGGCGACGGAACGGCCGACCGACCGGGGCCGCTGCCCCCACGCATCGGCGCGCCGGGCACGAGCCATCCGTCGTACCCGACCTTCGGTGCCGGCCAGCCCAGCCCGCCCCCGCCCCCGGCGGCCTTCGGCGCGACCCACCCGCCCCGGTCCGACGCCGCCGGCGCGCCGTCCCACGGCGCTGCCGCCCGCGCCGCGGCGCCGGTCGTGCCGGCCCAGCCGAACTCCGGCCCGTCCCACCCCGGCTCGTCCTCCTACCCGGGCTCGTCGGCTTACCCGGGCTCGTCGGCTTACCCGGGCTCGTCGGCTTACCCGGGCTCGTCGGCTTACCCGGGCTCGTCGGCTTACCCGGGCTCGTCGGCCTACCCGGGCTCGTCGGCCTACCCGGTCCAGCCCGCGCCGGGCTCGTCGATTCCGGGCCAGTCGTCGGGCTCGTCCTACCCCGGCCAGCCGTCGGGTCCGTCGTACCCGGGTCAGCCGACGTCGGGGCCGGCCCATGCCGGCGGGTCCGTGGCCGGTTCGTCGTATCCGGCGCCGAGCGCCCCCGGAGCCCCGCCGGCGTCCGCCTCCCCGTATCCCGGACCGCCGCTGTCCGGCCCGGCGTTCCCGGGTCAGCCGATCTCCGGCCCCGCCTACCCGGGTCAGGCCCCCACCGGCCAGCCGGGATTCGGCGGGCCACCGCCCGGTGTACGCCCGGAGCGGGCCGGCCGCCGCGGTCGGCTCCCGGTGCTGGCGCTGGCGCTGGCCGGGGTGCTGGCCGTGGTCACCGGCGTGCAGGCGTACCAGATCCACCGGCTCGACGACCGGCTCGCCGCCGCCGACCGGCGGGCGGCCGAGGGGCAGGGCGCGGACGCCCGCCGGCTCGACGGGCTGGAGCAGCGCGCCGGGAGCCTGGAGAAGCAGGCCGGCGCAGCCTTCAATCCCGAGGCGGTGGCGAGCGCGGTGCTGCCCAGCGTGTTCCGGGTGCGGGCCGGCCAGTTCACCGGCACCGCGTTCGCGATCGGCAAGGCCCCGTCCGGCGGGGGCACCACGCTGCTCACCAACTTCCACGTGGTGGAGTCGGTCTTCGCCGCCGGTGAGCGCAAGGTGTTCCTGGAGCGCAAGGACCAGCGGTTCGAGGCGACGATCGTCGCCACCGACAAGGAGAAGGACCTGGCGCAGTTGCGGACCACCGCGAAGTTCGGCGGGCTGGTCGCCGCGCGCACCCCGGTCAAGTCCGGCCAGCAGATCGTGGTCGTCGGCGCGCCGCTCGGACTGCAGGACAGCGTCACCACCGGTGTGGTGAGTGCCTTCCGGCAGGACGAGGGAGGTTCCGGCCCGGTGATCCAGTTCGACGCGCCGATCAACCCCGGCAACTCCGGCGGTCCGGTGATCAACGGGTCGAAGGAGGTCGTCGGCATCGCCACGGCCAAGGCGCGCGACGCCGAGGGCATCGGGCTGGCGGTGCCGATCAAGACGGCCTGCGACCGGTTCGACCTCTGCTGAGCGGCGGACCGACCGCGTCGCTCGCCGTGCGGGCGTGGCCCCGACCGCGCCGCCTCGACCCCGGCCCGTAGGGCCACCCCGCGGGGGACCAGCACATCTGGAGGAACGACATGTCCCAGCCACCGACCGGAGCGGGTGACCACCCGCCCCAGCCGCCGGGCGGCACGGTCTACGGAGGTCGGCCCGCGCCCTCGCCGTACGGCCCGGCGCAGCCCGACCCCACCCGGCCGCAGCCGCCCGTGCCGGGCCAGTACGCGCCGGGCGCCGCCCCGGTCCCCGCGCCCGGCGCGCCGATGTCCGCCCCGCCGGTCTCCGGCGGCGGCTACCCGCCGGCGTCCGCCCCGCCGTTCTCCGGCTACCCGCAGGCGCCGGCCCCGCCCGGTCCTGGTGCGGGCTACGGCGCGCAGCCGATGTCGGCCCCGCCCGGTCCCGGTGCCGGCTACGGCGCGCAGCCGATGTCCGCGCCGCCGGTCTCCGGTCCCGGGTTCGGGCCGCAGCCGATGTCCGGGCCGCCCGGGTACGGTGCGCCCGCGCCGGCGCCGGCCGGCGGTGGCCGCGGACGGACCGCGCTGGTCCTCGCCCTCGTGGCCGGGCTGCTCTTCGTGCTCGGCGGCGTGATGACCGGCCTCTACGTCACCACCGACGGCAAGCTGGACAAGGCCGAGCGGCAGGTCAGCCAGCGCGACGGCACCATCGCGGCGAACCAGCGGGAGCTGGAGAAGCTCCGGGGTGAGATGAAGACGCTCCAGGACCGGCTGGCCGACACCGAGCAGGACCTGACCGGCACCAAGAACGACCGGGACGAGCAGACCCGGCAGAAGAAGGTCATCGCGAGCTGCCTGGACAAGCTGACCACGGCCATCGCGGCGGCGTCGCGCGGCGACAAGGCGGCCTTCGAGGCGGCCAACAAGGGCCTCGACAAGGTGTGCGACGAGGCCGAGAACTACCTCTGAAGCGACCGAAGGGTCGCCCCGGCTCCCCGGGGCGGCCCCGGTCGTTCGCGCCGCCACCTCGGCGGGCTCAGGGCGCACCGGTGACCTCCCACTCGGGCTCCAGGAAGCGCATGAAGAGAAAACCGTTCCGGGTGAGGCAGTACTCCTCCTGGAAGCCGGACTCGCCGGACAGCGTCCGCCAGTCCACCAGCAACCCGTTGTTCGCCAGGTCGGCCAGGCAGACACGCAACAGGCCGTCCTGATACGTCTGCGTACGCAGGTCGGTCAGGCCGACGGGCACGTTCTTCAGGCGTCGCCTGCCGAGGCGGTCCGACGGGGCGACGTTGCGCTGCCGATCGAAGATGCTCCGGAGCACGACGAGGTGGGCGCCGGAGAGGCGCGTGATGTACCGGAAGAAGATGTCGATCCACCCCTCGTCGGGACGGCTGTCGAGGCTTCCGGCGACGAGG
Source organism: Micromonospora sp. NPDC051300 (assembly GCF_044455315.1). Classification (NCBI taxonomy): domain Bacteria; kingdom Bacillati; phylum Actinomycetota; class Actinomycetes; order Micromonosporales; family Micromonosporaceae; genus Micromonospora; species Micromonospora sp. NPDC051300. The sequence goes on from NZ_JBITEP010000009.1 coordinate 171,931, forward strand.
AACCGGCGCAGGAAAGCCAGCCGTTCCTGGTCGCGACTCGCGATCACCTGCTCCAGCGTGTCGTGCAGGAGTTCCGCGTACTCCTCGGAGTCGACCCGTTCGACGACGGACTCCTGTCGCGTGCGCAGCCCTTCCAGGTCGGCGACCAGGTCGAGCAGGAACCGGCGTAGTCGCTCCTCCCGGCGCTGCTGCATCCGGCCGGCGAGGGTCGAGCCGATGCCGCCGGCGTAGGGCAGTGTGCCGAGGATGAGCTGTGCGATCGGGCTGGCGCTCAGGCGTAGCGCGGTGTTCGGCTCCCGATCGACGGCGGCGAGATCCCGCCGCAGGTCCCGCCCGTCGTCCGCCGGTTCCATCCCTCACAGCCGCCCGACCACGGTGGTGTCCTTGAAGATCTCCCGCATGATCCGCATCAGGATCACGTCCCGGTAGAACTCGGGCAGGATGCGGCCGAACTCGTTGAAGTCGCTCTCCGTCACGCCCGTCTTGTCGCCCGGCGTGTCGCCGACGCGCAGTGAGACCGACAGGTCGATGTCCCGCTGGATGATGTTCCAGGGCGCCTGGAAGATGATGTACAAGGTCCTGTCCCGGCCGACGAGCTCCTTCTTCATCGAAAACGACGCGTCGGCCCGCAGCACCGAGTCGGGTTGCAGGATCGACCGGATCGACTCGCCCTCCGCCGAGAGGTTGGTGAACCAGTTGGCGATCTCGAGGTTGGTGTTCGACTCGGCCGAGTCGGAGAGCTTGGGCCCGATCTGCAGGCGGAAGGAGAAGGCGTGGCCGGCTCGGTAGATCCAGTCGAAGAAGCGATGTTGCCGCAGCGACGCGCGACTGTCCTTGCCGAGGATCTGCCGCGCGATGGACTCGATCAGCGGCATGGTCATGAACAGTTCTTCGAGTGAGCACGACACTTTCCCGAGCATCAACTGGTTGTCGGCAATGTTGATCTGGAAGTCGTAGAGGGGATGGTTGAACGACAGCGAGTACAGCCACTCCGTGCTGGCGACCTGGTGCAGCGCCGACAGGTTCAGGTCCGGATGGCCGGCAACGGTGTTGATCGCGGCTTCCGTGATCTGATTGGAGATCATCTGAATGGTGTCGGCGTCGGGCGCGAACTTCACGAACTCGACCGAGTAGCGGTATGCGTCGATAGGCACGATCGCCAGCCTGCTCGGTACACCCTTGATGAAATCTTCCCATGAACCGGCCATGGGCTCCCCATCTTCTCGGTGCGATGGCCTACGCCCTCGTCCAGATATGGATCGCCGCCGCTGGGCGAGCGCCGCGTCTGCCATTCGGGTGATGGAATGTGAAACCGTGTCGACGGCTGCGTTCAACGATGGGTCCTGTGCAGGGGACTGTCAAGATTCGGAACTGCCCGTGCGACCTTCGAGGATGCGGACCGTTCTTTCGGTCATCTTCCGGTAGGCCGATGATTCGACGTCGTGTCGGAAAGCGGACCTCAGCGAGTGCGGCCCACGTACTGACCGGGATGGTCACCGGCCGGGTGCGCCGACGACCGTCCGCCCCGGCACGCGCCGGCCGGGGTCAGGCGGCGCCGGCGGCGCGGCGGGTGGGCAGCGCGGTGACGCCGGGCGGCGGCAGGCCGGCCGTCGAGGCCAGCAGCGTGCACCAGCCCAGCAGGTGCGGGCCCAGATCCGCCCGCAGCGGCGTCCAGGAGGCGCGGATCTCGATGTCACCGGCCGCGGGCGGCCCGGCCAGCTCGCCGAACCGGGTGGAGAGCGTCTGGGTGACCGTGCCGCCGATCGCCCGGTGCCCGGCGCCCTGCGCGTCCAGCGCGTCGGTCAGCCAGGTCCAGCCCACGCCGGGCAGCAGCGGGTCACTGGCCAGGTCGACCTCCAGCTCGGCGGTGACATAGGTGACCAGCCGCAACGTGCCCTGCCAGGCCTCGTGCCCGGCAGGGTCGTGCAGCAGGATCAGCCGGCCGGTGGCCACCTCGTCGTCGTCGCGCAGGACGGCGGCGGAGAGCGCGAAGGCGTACGGGGCGAGGCGCTGCGGAGCGCCCACCTCCTCCAGCACGATCTCCGGGCGGGGTGTGGCCGACCGCAGCCCCGCGACCGCGCGAGCGAACGTTTCCGGGAGCGCGATCGGGGGGGCCATGCCGGCAGCCTATGCCGCCCGCACCGTGCGGTGGGTGAGGGCGCGCCGGGCGCGTCGCGGTGTTAGACGGGGCCCCTTCTCTACCGGAGGCGTTAACAAGGGGCCCCTCCTTCTACGTCACAAATGGGGGCGGTGCGGGTGGGCGCCGTCCGGACCCGTGGCACGATTGCCGCGATGAGCACGGACACCACGGGCACTGCCGCCCGAGACGGAGAACCCCGCCGGGGCCGGCCGGCCGACTCGCCCTTCGTGCGCGCCTGCCGGCGGGAGCCGGTGCCGCACACCCCGGTCTGGTTCATGCGCCAGGCCGGCCGCTCGCTGCCGGAGTACCGGGAGATCCGGGCCAGCGTGCCGATGCTGGAGTCCTGCCGCCGGCCCGAACTGGTCACCGAGATCACCCTCCAGCCGGTCCGCCGGCACGGCGTCGACGCGGCGATCCTGTTCAGCGACATCGTGGTGCCGGTGGCGGCGGCCGGGATCGACCTGGACATCGTGCCCGGCACCGGGCCGGTGGTGGCCGAGCCGGTGCGGGCCGCCGCCGACGTGGAGCGGATCACCCCGATCGGCCGCGACGAGGTGTCCTACGTGGACGAGGCGGTCCGGCTGCTCGTCGCCGAGCTGGGCGACACCCCGCTCATCGGTTTCGCCGGCGCGCCGTTCACGCTCGCGAGCTACCTGGTCGAGGGCGGGCCGTCGCGGACCCACGCGAAGACCAAGGCGATGATGTACGGCGACCCCGACCTGTGGCACGCGCTCTGCGCCCGGCTGGCCGAGGTGACGCTCTCCTTCCTGCGGGTGCAGATCGACGCGGGCGTCTCCGCCGTGCAGCTCTTCGACTCGTGGGCCGGCGCGCTCTCCGAGGCCGACTACCGCCGCTTCGTCATGCCGCACTCGTCGTACGTGCTCGGCGGCCTCGCCGACGCCGGCGTGCCGCGGATCCACTTCGGGGTGGGCACCGGCGAGCTGCTGACCGCGATGGGTGAGGCCGGCGCCGACGTGGTCGGCGTCGACTGGCGTACGCCGCTGGACGTCGCCACCGGCCGGATCGGGCCGGACAAGGCGGTGCAGGGCAACCTCGACCCGACCGTGCTGCTCGCGCCCTGGCCGGTGGTGGAGGCCGAGGTGCGGCGGATCGTCGAGCAGGGCCGGGTCGCGCCCGGCCACGTGTTCAACCTCGGCCACGGCGTCCTGCCGGAGACCGACCCCGACGTGCTGACCCGGGTGGTCGCGCTGGTGCACGAGCTGTCCGCGCGACCGGCCCGCTAGGGGCGCCGTCGTGGCGCGACCGTGGCGGGTGGCGATCGTCGGCGGCGGGATCACCGGGCTGGCCGCCGCCGTCCGGTTGCGCGACCGCGCCCCCGCCGGCACCGAGATCACCGTGTACGAGCAGTCCGGCCGCCTCGGCGGCAAGCTGCGCACCGGTGAGCTGGCCGGCGGGCCGGTCGAGTTCGGGGCCGAGTCGTTCCTGATGCGCGACCCGACCGGCGGCGAGTCGGCGGCGGTGACGCTGGCCCGCCGGCTCGACCTCGGCGCGCGGATCGTGCACCCGAGCGTCGGGCAGGCCGCGCTGCTCGTCGACGGCGGGTTGCGCCCGGTGCCGGGCGGCACGCTCGTCGGCGTACCCGGGGATCTGGCGAAGGTGGCGGCGGTGGCCCGGCCGGCGGCGGACGCCGACCGGGACGCGGGCCGCCCGCTGCTGGCCCCGGGGGAGGACCTCGCGGTCGGCTGGCTGGTCCGGGACCGCCTCGGTGACGCCGTGGTGGACCGGCTGGTCGACCCGATGCTCGGCGGCGTCTACGCCGGCCGCGCCGACGACCTGTCGCTTGTCACCACCATGCCGGCGCTGGCCCGCGCGGCCCGTCAGGAGCACACGCTCGTCGGCGCGGTACGCGCCGCCCAGGCCGCCGCGCCGCGCGCGCCCGGCGCGCCGGTCTTCGGCACCCTGGCCGGCGGGCTGAGCACGCTCGTCGAGGCGGCGGCGGAGGCGAGCGGGGCGACGATCCGCCGGGACGCCGCGGTGCGGGAACTGCGCCGCACCCCGACCGGCTGGCGGCTCACCGTCGGACCGACCCGGGACGCCGAGCTGGTGGACGCCGACGCGGTGGTGCTGGCGGTGCCGGCCCGGCCGGCGGCCCGACTCCTCGCCGCCGAGGCCGCCGAGGTGGCGGACACCGTCGGCGCGCTGGACTACGCCAGCGTCGCGCTGGTCACGCTCGCGCTGCCCGGCCCGGACCTGCCGGAGCTGTCCGGCTTCCTGGTGCCGGCCGCCGAGGGCCTGCTGATCAAGGCGGCCACGTTCTTCACCACCAAGTGGGGGCACCTGCGCCGGCCCGACGGGTCGGCGCTGGTCCGCGCCTCGGTGGGCCGGTACGGCGACGAGACCTCGCTCCAGCTCACCGACGACGACCTGGCCGCCACCGTACGCCGGGAGTTGTCGGCGGCGTTGGGCACGGCGCTGCCGGAGCCGGTGGCCCGGCACGTGCAGCGGTGGGGCGGCGCGCTGCCGCAGTACACGCCCGGGCACGCGGCCCGGGTGGCGGCGGTGCGGACCGCGCTGCGCGGCGCCCACCCGACGCTGGCCCTGGCCGGGGCCGGCTACGACGGCGTCGGCATCCCGGTCTGCGTCCGCTCCGGCGAGACCGCGGCCGAAGAGATCATCACGGCACTGGGAGGATCGGCAGCATGACCGAGCAGACCAACGCGGCGCGGCTGCGGGAGCTGAACGACACCATCCGCTACACCATGTGGTCGGTGTACCGGGCCACCAGCCCGCTGCCCTCGCTGCGGGAGAACGTCGTCGACGAGGTCGAGTCGCTCTTCGCGGAGCTGGCCGGCAAGGACGTGACCATCCGGGGCACGTACGACGTGGCCGGGCTGCGCGCCGACGCCGACCTGATGATCTGGTGGCACGCCCCGACCAGCGACGCGCTGCAGGACGCGTACCTGCGGTTCCGCCGCACCACGCTGGGCCGGGCGCTGACCCCGGTCTGGTCGCAGATGGCGCTGCACCGCCCGGCGGAGTTCAACCGCAGCCACATCCCGGCGTTCCTGGCCGACGAGGAGCCGCGCGCCTACCTCTGCGTCTACCCGTTCGTGCGCTCCTACGAGTGGTATCTGCTGCCCGACGCCGAGCGGCGGGAGTTGCTGGCCGAGCACGGCAAGATGGCCCGGGGCTATCCGGACGTGCGGGCCAACACGGTCGCCTCGTTCGCGCTCGGCGACTACGAGTGGATGCTGGCGTTCGAGGCCGACGAGCTGCACCGGATCGTCGACCTGATGCGTGACCTGCGGGCCTCCCGGGCGCGCCGGCACGTGCGCGAGGAGGTCCCGTTCTACACCGGCCGCCGCCGGCCGATCGCCGACATCGTCACCTGCCTGGTGTGAAAGGCGGGGCCCCCGGTTAACGCCTCCGGTAGAGGAGGGGCCCCTTCTCACACCTGAGTGTTAAGAAGGGGCCCCTGCTTACCCGAGGGCGGGCCGGCGGGTCAGGCGGTGGTGGTGCAGGAGAGGATGCCGGGCGCCGGGTTGGTGCCTGTCGACGTGCCGGTGAAGCCGAACGACGTGCTCGCCCCCGGCGACAACGCGCCGTTGTAGGCGACGTTCCGCGCCGTGACGAGCGTTCCGCTCGTGGTCACCGTGGCGTTCCACGCCGAGCTGACCTGCTGGCCGTTCTGGTAGTTCCAGCTCACCGACCAGCCACGGATCGGCGAACCGCTGCCGTTTGTCACCTTCACCTCGGCCTGGAAGCCGCCGCCCCACTGACCGGTGACCTGGTAGGTGGCGGTGCAGCCGCCGGCCGGGTTCGGCGTCGACGGCGGGGTGGACGTCGGGGTCGGGCCGGCGGTCGGCGACGTGGTGGGGGACGCGGTCGGCGAGGCGGTCGGCGAGGTCGTCGGGGACGGGCCGGCGCCGCCGAAGTCCACGTCGCTGCACAGGTAGTAGGACTGGTCCAGGTGGCTGGCCTGCCAGATGGTGTAGACGATGTGCCGGCCGGTGCGGCCCGGCGCGTTCGCCGGCACCTGGATCGACACGCCCGACGTCTCCGGCGTCCACTGGCTGGCCGGGGTGTTGCCGATCTGGCCGACCTGCTCCAGGTCGCTCCAGCGCAGCGGCGTGGTCAGCGCGTTGAAGCCCTGCTTGGTCACGTACACCCGGATGTAGTCGGCACCGTGACTGGCCTGGTCGAACAGCTTGATCCGGAAGTTGTTGGAGATCGGCGTGGTCTTCCAGGCCCCGACCGTGTCGAGCGCGTTGTAGCGGCCGGCGGAGGTGCGGCCGCCGCTGCAGAGTTGGCCGTCCGGGATGGCGCCTTGGTGGTTGCCGGCCACGCCCTCGCGGAACAGCCCGTTCCAGTTCCACATGGCGGACGGGTCGGCCTGCCAGGCCTGCCAGCACATGGGGTCCTGGGTGGCCATCGCCGGGTTCTGGAAGTCGCTGCCCCAGCGCTGCCAGCAGCCGTAGTTGCGGGATGCGGGGTCGACCACGGACCCGTGCGCCGAGGCCGGGCCGGAGAACGCGGTGGTGAGCAGCGCGGCGACGACCGCGCAGACGCCGAGGATCGCTGCGCCGAGCGGGATCCGACGGCGGTGGGGAGTGGACATGTGAAGCCTCCGGGTGGGGGTCGGTGCACGACGCCCGGACTGTCGGGAGTTGCCCTCTCCCGCGTGGCGGCTCGGTCCGCACGCTGCCACAGAAAGTGACAAACGTCAATTAGTTGGGATTCCGGCGCATCGGCGTGTGCGGGATGCCGTCCTCGACGTAGCCGGGGCCGTCGACCGCGAAGCCGTGCCCGGCGTAGAACGGCACCAGATGCGTCTGCGCCTCCAGCACGCACGGCCGGTCACCCACCACCGCGAGCGCCTCGGTCATCAGCGCGCCGGCCAGGCCCGCGCCGCGGGCCGCCGGCGCCACCACCACCCGGCCGATCCGCGCCAGGCCGTCCGGGTCGGCCAGGATCCGCAGGTACGCCACCACGGCGCCGTCCCGGGTCAGCCAGAGGTGCCGGGTGCCGGGCTCGACGTCCCGGCCGTCGAGTTCCGGGTACGGGCAGGACTGCTCGACCACGAACACGTCGATGCGCAGCCGGAGCAGGTCGTGGAACGTGCGGGCGTCCAGCTCGGCGAAGCCGGCCAGGTGGGACTCGACGGGCATCCCGCCAGGCTAGGCGGCGGCCGTCGGGTGGACGCGACCCGGGCCGGGTCAGCGCGCCGGGCGCAGGCCGGCTCCGGTGGCGACGACGGCCCGGTCGAACCAGGTCGCGGTCGCGGCGGTCGAGCGGGTCCAGACCCCCACGCACTGGGTCACCCGGCCCCGGTGCACGCAGCCGTAGCGGTGCGGAAACCGGGTGCCGTCGGGGAGCGTCATGGTGGCGGCGACCGCGCGGCCCGGCGCGCCCACGCCGGCGGGCAGCTCGACGGCGGAGTGTCCGGCGGTCACCTGACCGTCCTCGGAGTCGCGGTCGCACGACTCGAGCAGGTCGAAGACCCGGCGTACGGCGTCGGCCGCGGTGGCGTCGTCCGGGTAGACCACGGTCTCCTGGGCCAGTTCCACGAACTCGTCCGCGTCGGTGCCCTTCGGTGTGCCGAAGACCCGGGTGGCGGCCGCCAGCCGCCGGTCGAGCAGGGGCAGCGGCCGGCCGCAGGCGACGCCGTCCGAGTCGAGTCGCTCGCTGGCGTGCTCCGGCTTCTCGGTCAGGCCGGCGAGGCTGCCGGTGGCGGCGTGCCGGTCCCGCAGCGCGACGGCGGCCCCGCCGTCGGTGGGCGCGGGGGCGACGAGCGCCGGGGCGGCGCCAGCCGGTGGTGCGGCCGGGTCGGAGGCCGGCGCGCAGCCGCCGAGCGTGACGAGCAGGGCCGTCGCGATGATCGGGCGTCGGAGCACCGCCGGATGGTAGCCGGAGATCGACTCGGGTGGTGGCCCTCGCCGTGTCCGCTCAGGCGGGACGGGCGCCTACCGCGTCGCGGATCTCGGCTCCCTGGTCGCCCTCGACCGCGCGGGCGCAGTGGGCGCAGCAGAAGAAGCGGCCGGAGACCTCGACGCCGTGCCCGACGATCTTGGTCTGGCAGTGCTCGCAGATCGGCGCCATCTTGTGCACCGCGCACTCGAAGCAGTCGAACGTGTGGCGGGCCCCGTCGACCGTGCGCACCTCGAACGCCATCCAGTAGTCGTTGCCGCAGACCTCACACGTTGCCATCCGAAACCCCCCGAAAACGGACCTGTCACCACAGGGTCGTACGCCGGACACGCGCGAGCAACCGGAACCGGCGAACCTGGTCCGGCCCGACGGCGAGTCGCTCCCGGCGTGTCGCGCGTTGACAGTGGTGACGACCGCCGAGCATCTCCCGGAGGATCCGTGATCAAGCGCAACAAGCTCTTCGGCACCCAGACCAGGGTCACCTTCAGCCTGCCCCGGGACGTCCCGGCCGGCACGGTCAGCGTGGTCGGCTGCTTCAACGGCTGGGAACCCGGCCGGCACGAGTTGGTGCCCCGCCGCGACGGCACCCGGACCGTGACCGTCCGGCTCGGCCCGGGCGACCACCACTTCCGCTATCTCGCCACCGGCGGGGTGTGGCTGGACGACGAGGCCGCCGACCTCGTGGACGAGGCCGGCGGCCTGCTGCGCCTGTAGCGCGGTCAGCCGGCGTCCGGCTCCAGCCGCACCGAGATCGAGTTGACGCAGTGCCGGGTGTCCTTCGGGGTGAAGCCCTCGCCCTCGAAGACGTGCCCGAGGTGGCTGTCGCAGCGCGCGCAGCGGATCTCCACCCGCCGCATGCCGAGCGTGTTGTCGGGGATCTCCTTGACCGCACCCGGGATGGCGTCGTCGAAGCTCGGCCACCCGCAGTGCGAGTCGAACTTGTCCTGGCTGCGGAACAGTTCCAACCCGCAGGCCCGGCAGTGGTAGACGCCGGGCGTCTTGGTGTCGACGTACTCGCCGGTCCAGGGCGCCTCGGTGCCGGCCTGGCGCAGCACCCGGAACTCCTCCGGGCTCAGCCGGACCCGCCACTCGTCCTCGGTACGGGGCAGTTCGCTCTCGGAAAGACTCACGCCCCAACGGTACGTCGACTGTCGGTGCCATCGCATATGGTCGCCTGATGGCGGGCAGCAGAAGCGCCGTCGAGGAGATCGAGGTCGCCGGCCGTGCCGTGCGGCTGAGCAGCCCGGACCGGGTGATCTTCCCGCAGCGCGGCTTCACCAAGGCGGACGTCTTCCACTACTACCTCGCCGTGGGCGAGGGCATCATGCGCGCGCTGCGCGACCGGCCCACCACCCTGCAACGCTTCCCCGAGGGCGTCGAGGGGGAGATGTTCTTCTCCAAGCGCGTGCCGACGCGCGGCGTACCCCCGTGGGTCTCGACGGCGGAGATCAGCTTCCCCAGCGGCCGCAAGGCCGACGAGCTCTGCCCGGCCGACCTGGCCCACGTGGCCTGGGCGGCGCAGATGGGCACCGTGGTCTTCCACCCCTGGCCGGTGCGCGCCGCCGACACCGACCGCCCGGACGAGCTGCGGGTCGACCTCGACCCGCAACCCGGCACCGACTTCGCCGACGCGGTGACCGCGGCCGGTGAGCTGCGGGCCCTGCTCGACGAGCTGGGCGTGCCGGGCTGGCCGAAGACCTCCGGCGGCCGGGGCGTGCACGTCTACCTGCGCATCCAGCCCCGCTGGACGTTCGTCGAGGTGCGCCGCGCCACCATCGCGCTGGCCCGGGAGCTGGAGCGCCGCCGGCCCGAGCTGGTCACCACCGCCTGGTGGAAGGAGGAGCGCGGCCGCCGGGTCTTCGTCGACTTCAACCAGACCGCGCGGGACCGCACCATCGCCTGCGCCTACTCGCTGCGCGCCAACGCCCGGGCCACCGTCTCCACCCCCGTCGACTGGGCCGAGCTGACCGACGCCGACCCGGACGACTTCCACCTGGGCACGGTGCCGGCCCGGCTCGCCGAGCGCGGCGACCCGCACGCCGGCATCGACGACGCCCCGTGGGACATCACCCCGCTGCTGGAGTGGGCCGAGCGGGACGCCGCCGACGGCCTCGGCGACCTGCCCTACCCGCCGGAATACCCGAAGATGCCCGGCGAGCCGAAACGCGTCCAACCCTCCAAGGACCGCGACCGCCCGAGAGACGCCTGACCGCGGGCGTCGCATCTCCGACTGCCCGCACCGACCGCCGTCGATACCGTCGACCGCGTGTTCGGAGAGGCCGTACGGGAGCTGCGCCGCCGCTGCGCGCTGACGCAGGAGGCCCTGGCCGAGAAGGCGGGGCTGTCGGTCCGGCACGTCCGGGACCTGGAGGCGGGTCGGATCGCGCGTCCCCGACCGGCGACGATGATGCTGCTGGCCGACGCTCTCGCGCTGCACGGGCCGGAACGGCAACGGTTCCTCACCGGATCCCCACCCTCGGCCGACGGCGGCGCCGTGCCGGCGCAACTGCCCGCCGACGGCTTCGGGTTCGCCGGCCGGGCCGACGCGCTGGCCCGACTCGACGAGATCCTGACCCGAGCGGCGGACCAGCCGACCGCGATGGGTCTCGCGGTCGTCTCCGGCACCGCCGGAGTGGGCAAGACCGCGCTCGCGGTGCACTGGGCGCACCGCGTCGCCGCGCGCTTCCCCGACGGTCAGCTCCACGTCAACCTGCGCGGCTTCGACCCCGCCGGCACGCCGGTGAGCCCGAGCACGGCGCTCGCCGGGTTCGTCAACGCGCTCGCCGGAGCGGGCGAGCGCCCGCCCGCCGACCCGGAGGAGCAGATCGCCCGCTACCGCAGCCTGCTCAACGGCCGGCGGGTGCTCGTCGTCCTGGACAACGCCGGCGACGCCGAGCAGGTACGCCCGCTGCTGCCGGGCGCGCCCGGCTGCTTCGTCCTGGTCACCAGCCGGGCCCAGCTCCTGGGCCTGGTCAGCGTCAACGGCGCCGAGCCGGTCACCCTGGACGTCATGTCGGCGGCCGAGTCCCGCGACCTGCTCCGCCGACGCCTCGGCGCGTCACGGGTGACCGCCGAGCCCGACGCCGTCGACGCCATCGTCCTCGCCGCCGCCGGGCTGCCCCTGGCGCTGTCCGTCGTCGCCGCCCGCGCCGCCGTCCACCCCGGCTTCCGCCTGGCCGACCTGGCGGCGGAACTCCGCCCCGTCGCCGGACGGCTGGACGCCTTCGACGGCGGCGAGCCCGTCACCGACCTGCGGCGGGTCATGTCCTGGTCCTACCGGACCCTCGACCCGGACACCGCCCGGCTGTTTCGGCTGCTGAGCGTCCATCCGGGGCCGGACCTCACCCTGCCGGCGGCGGCCAGCCTCGCCGGGATCGCGCCCGCCCCGGCCCGCCGCCACCTGGCCGCGCTGACCCGGGCGCACCTGCTCACCGAGCACCGTCCCGGCCGGTTCGCCTGCCACGACCTGCTCCGCGCGTACGCCGGCGAGCTGACGGCGGCCGAGGACGACGAGGCCGAGCGGCACGCGGCCCGGACCCGGCTGCTCGACCACTACCTGTCCGTGGCGTACGCCGCCGACGAACTGGTCTACCCGCAGCGCGACCGGCTGCCGATCGACCCGCCCGGCCCCGGCGTCGCGCCGGTGCCGCTGGCCGACCGGGACCAGGCCACGTGGTGGTTCACCGAGGAACGGCCGGTGCTGCTCTCGGTCCTGGCGGCGGCGAGCGCCCACGGCTTCGACCGGCACACCTGCCACCTCGCCTGGGCCGTCACCACCTTTCTCAACCAGCGCGGCTACTGGGAGGACTGGACCGGCAGCCTGCGGGCCGCGTTGTCGGCGGCCGAGCGGCTGGGCGACGACCGGCTGGAGGCGTACGCCCACGGGGTGCTCGGCTTCGCCGGCATCTCGCGGGAGCGGTACGCCGACGCGCGGCGCCACCTGGAGTCGGCGTACGACAGGTACCGGCGGCTGGGCGACGTCGCCGGGCAGGCCCGGGTCGAACTCAACCTGGGGTGGATCCACGACCGGACCGGCCGGCCCGAGCGGGCGCTCGCCCACGCCCGGGAGGCGCTGCGCCTGCACCGGCAGGCCGGACACGTCACCGGCCAGGCCTTCGCGCTCAACGCGGTCGGCTGGTCCCACGCCCAACTCGGGGAGCACCACGCCGCGATCGAGAGCTGCCGGCAGGCCCTGGCGCTGTTCGAGTCCGCCGACAACGTGCTCGGCCAGGCCATCACCTGGGCCAGCCTCGGCCACGCCCACCTGCGGCTCGACGCGTTCGCCGACGCGGTCGGCTGCTACCGGCACGCCGTCCGGTTGCGTCGCGAGATCGGCCACCGGCGGTTGGAGGCGGACGCGCTGGTGGACCTCGGCGACGCGTACCTCGCCGCCGGCGACGCCGCGTCGGCCCGCCGGGTGTGGCGGCAGGCGCGGGACATCCTCGCCTCGCTCACGGAGGCCGGCACCGACGCCGTCGACGCCAAACTCGCCGCGCTGCGCTAGGCGGCGCGGAAGTGCCGGTCAATCTCCGGTCCGGCTCCTGTCCGGGCCCGGCGGCGGACGAAACCATTGTGGAGCAAGCCGCGTGCCGCAGCGTCGCGCGCGCGACCCTCACCCAGACCAGGGGGTTCTCCCATGCTCCGACGTCTCGTCCGCCTCGGCCTCGCGGCCGCGCTCACCGCCACGACCGCGGGCGGCGTGGTCGCCGTCTCCGCGCCCGCCCAGGCCGCCCTGCCGCACTGCAACGGCGCCGGCGTCTACACCTCGACCTGGTCCGGCGCCCGCGGCGCCACGGCCTGGATCCCGGCGTACGTCAGCAGCACCATCAACTTCAACTGCCTGCTGATCCGCGGCGACCACAGCTCCGGCGTCGGTGAGCTGCAGCGGACGTTGCAGGGCATCTACGGCCGGTACCTCGGCCCCAACGGAGTCGACAACGACTTCGGCGGCTACACCCAGAGCGCGTTGCGCAGCGTCCAGTCCGACCTCGGCATCTCCGCCGACGGCGAGTACGGGCCGCAGACCCGCGACCACCTGTGCTGGCGGTGGACCGGCAGCGACAACTCCTGCATCTGGCTCAACAACAACCACTGACCCGTCCCGCCCTCCGCCCCGTTGGACGGGGGCGGGGCGGAGGCGGGGTGGGATAACGATCATGTAACGGGCGCGAACCTTTTGCCAACGCTGACGAGTCTTCCTGGTCATCGGCTCACCGGGGCCAGGAGAGGACGTCGGATGAAGCTGGTGTGGAGGCGGGCGGTCGAGGCCCGTGGGCTGCTGCTCGCCGCCGCGGTCGCGGCGCTCGTCGCGGTCGGGCTGGTCACCGGGCTCTCCGACTACAACCGGCGGGCGGTCGAGGCGGGCGCCCGGGCGGTGCTCGACGCCGCCCCGGCGGAGGAGCGCAGCCTGCTGGTCAGCGGCTCCGGTGGCGCCGACGCCGACGCCTTCGCCGAGCGGGACCGGGCGGTCCGGGCACAGTTCGCCAGGGGTCTGGGCGGCACGCCGGTCGCCGTGACCGCCGCCCGTTACGGCACCGGTCGGGAGCTGACCGGCGACGTGGGCGCCGCCCGCACCGACGACGATCCGATGTTCGCCAACCTGGCCACGCTCGACGACCTGCCGGCGCGCGCCGAGCTGACGGCCGGGACGTGGCCCACCGCCGGCGCCGAGCCGTTGCAGGTGACCGTGCCGGAGAAGGTCGCGGCGCGGCTCGGCCTGGAGGTCGGGGAGCGGGTGCCGTTGTTCGACCGGGCCGCGGAGCGCGGCGGCGTGGTGACGATCGCCGGCACGTGGCGGCCCCGCGACGCCTCCGACGCGTACTGGCGGCTCGCGCCGGGTGTCGGCGACAGCCAGGGCGACGCGGCGAGCACGTCGTACGGGCCGTTCGCGCTGGACCAGGCGGACTTCGCGCGTACCTTCCCGGGGTCGGTCTCGGCGGCCTGGCTTGTCGATCCGGACCTGGTCGGCGTCGAGCCGGCCGCGCTGCCGGCGGTCACCGCCGCGCTTGCCGACGTCACCGACCGGCTGCCCGAGGCGACCGGCCTGGATTCCTCGGCGCAGCAGGTCACCCATCTGGACCGGTTGGTCGACAGGCTCGGGCGGGCCGACCTGGTGGGCCGCTCGGCCCTGCTCACCCCGCTGCTGCTGATCGTGGTGCTCGGCGGGTACGCGCTGGTGCTGGTCGCCGCGTTGCTCAACGAGGACCGGCGGGGGCAGACCGCGCTGCTGCGTGCCCGGGGCGCCGCGCGCGGCCAGCTCGCCGGGCTGGCCGTACGCGAGGCGACGCTCGTGGTGGCCCCGGCCGTGCTGCTGGCTCCGCCGCTGACCGGGCAGGCGGTGCGTCACCTCGGCGCGGACCTCGGGTTGACCGACGGCGGTGCCGCCCGGGTCTGGCTGGTCGCGGTCGGCGCCGCCGTCGGCTGCCTGCTCGCCATGGTGCTGCCGGCGCTGCGGCGGGCCGGCACCTACGTCGCCGACATGGCGGCCCGGTCCCGCCCCACCCGGGGCGCGGCGGTGCAACGCGCCAGCGTCGACCTGGCCCTGGTGGCGCTGGCCGTGCTCGCCTGGACCCAACTGCGGCAGTACTCGTCGCCGCTGGCCGGCGCGAACGGCAGCCTCGGCATCGACCCGCTGCTCGCCGCCGCGCCGACCATCGGCGTGCTGGCCGGCGCGGTGATCGCGTTGCGGCTGCTGCCACCGACCACCCGGTTGGCCGAGCGTTTCGTCGACCGGCGGCCGTGGAACGCCACCATGTTCGGCGTGTGGCAGGCCGGCCGTCGTCCGCACGCCGGTCCGGTGCTGCTGCTCGCGCTCGCCGTCGGCGGCAGCACGCTGGCCTGGTCGCTGGTGGCCTCCTGGGAGCGGTCGCAGCGCGACCAGGCGTGGCACACGGTCGGCACCGACCTGCGGCTGACCGAGCGCGACGGCACCGCCCCGGACGACCGGGCCGCCGGGCTGGCCGCCACGCCGGGGCTGGACCGGGTGCTGCCGGCCTGGCGGGACGACCTGCGGCTGGGCCGGGAGTCGCGGCCGGCGACCGCGGTCGCCCTCGACGCCGCCGCCGCGCGCGGCATGATCAGGCTCGACGACGCCGAGGGCGGGACGTCCACCGCCGGCCTGCTGGACCGCCTGGTCGGCGCGCGGAGCGCACCCGCCGGTGGCGTCCTGCCGACCGGGGCGCGGACCCTCGCCGGCACCGTCCGCACCCCGGTCGAGACCACGCTCACGCCGCCGACGGTGACCGTGAGCGCGCTGTTCACCACGGACTCCGGGGTGGCCTGGCGGCTGCGGCTGACCGAGGCCGGCGGGGACGGCCGCCCGGTGCGGTTCTCCGCCACGCTGCCGGACAGCGGCGGGGCGCCGCTGCGGCTGGCCGGTTTCGAGGCCGACGGCGGCGACATCATCGGCTCCTCCTACCGGCTGATCCTGGACGGCCTGCGGCTCACCGACGCCGGCGGCGCCGCGCTGCCGCTGCCGGTCGACGGCGCCTGGCGGGTGATCGACCCGGCGAACGGGCCGCGCGGCGCCGCGCGAGTCACCCCGACCGGAGTGGACGTGGAGCGACGGTTCGACGTCCCGGAGGGGCTGCTGCAGTACGCGAGCACGCCCCCGTCGCGGTTCGTCGTGGTGCCGCGCGGGGACGCCCCGCCGGTGCCGGTGCTGATCACGCCCGGGGTGGCCGCCGCGCTGAGCGTCGGCACCGGGGACACCTTCACGCTGCCGCTGGCCGAGGTGACGCTGAAGGTGACGGTGGTCGGCCGGGTCGCCGCGGTGCCCGGCACCGAGGGTGACGGCGTGCTCGTCGACCTGCCCGCCGCCACCAACCAGGTGCTCCAGCAGCGCGGCGGTGTCCGGCCGACTGCCGAGTGGTGGCTGCGGACCGGGCCGGGCGGGCACGCCACCGCCGTGCAGGCGCTGGCCGGGGTGGACGGCACCGTGCTGCACGACCGGCAGCGGGTGGCCGAGGAGGCCGCCCGGGACCCGTACTGGCGGGGCGCCCGCACCGGTCTGCTCGCCGCCGCGCTCGGTTCCGTGCTGCTCGCCCTGGTCGGCCTCGCCGTCGACGTCTGGGCCACCACCCGGCGCCGACTCACCGAGTTCGCCGTGTTCCACACGCTCGGCGCGACGACCCGGCTGCTGGGCCGCGCCTACCTCGCCGAGCAGACGTTCCTGGCCGCGATCGGCGTCGGCGTCGGGCTGCTCGTCGGCGCCGTGGTCGCGGCGACCATGGTGCCCCTGGTGATCCTCACCCCGGCGGCCGGCCGGCCGGTGCCCGAGGCGGTCTTCGTCGTGCCCTGGTCACCTGTCGGGGCGACCGCCGTCGGGCTGCTGCTCGCCGCGCTCGCCTTCGCCGCCGTCATCACCACCGGGATCCGTCAGCGGGTCTCGGCCGTGCAGCTCCGCATGGGGGGAGAGCAATGACGCTGCTGGGGGCCGCCGGCCGGGTCCGGGCGTACGGGGGGCAGTTCCTGCTGCTCGCCGTCCTGACCGTGGTGACCGCGCTGCTGATCACCGGGGTGCCGCGGGTCGCCGACCGGCTCACCGGTCAGGGGCTGCGGGAGTACGTCGCGAACCAGCCGGCCGTCCGGCGTGACCTGACGTACGCCCAGGCGCCGACCACGTTCGCGACCACGCAGCAGCCCGTCGTGGCCGCCCAGTCGGGTCAGCTCGACACGATCTCCGAGCGGATGCCGGGCGCGGTGCGGGAGGCGATCGGGCAGCGCTGGTACGCCGCCGACACCACCCCGGGCCGGCTGCGCGGCCCGACGCTCTCCGCCGACAAGGGTTTGATCGACCTGGTCCTGCGGACCGGCGACGGCCTGCGTGAGGCGGCCACCCTGACCGGCGGGCGGTGGCCGGAACGCGGCGTCACCGCCTCCGGCGCGGTCGAGGTGGCGCTCGCCGCCACCATCGCGGAGAACCTGGGCGTCGCCCCCGGCGACCGGTTCAGCCTGCTGATGCTGGACCCGACCGACCCGACCGGCCGACCGCTGAAGTCCCGTCCGGTCGAACTGGTCGGCGTGTGGCGGCCGAACGACCCGCGCGACGGGGTGTGGGACGGGCTGCCGTCGATGCTGCGGCTCACCCCGCCGGAGGGCGACGGCGACCCGTTCGTCGCGGTCGCCTACACCGCCGACGCCGGGGTGGACGCCGCCGTCGCGGTCGGCTGGCCGGTGAGCTTCACCTGGCGCTACCGGATCGCACCGGAGCGACTCGACCCGGGCCGGCTCGACGCGCTGATCGCCGGCCTCGACGGGCTGGACCGGGTCCGACCCGCCTCGGTCCGGCTGACCCAGGGCGTGGACATCGCGCTGCGGCGCTTCGCCGACGCGTACGCCGCCGCCCGCACGCTGCTCGCGGTGATCGCCGCCGGGCTGCTCGCCACGCTGGCCGGGTTGTCCCTGCTGGCCGCCCGGCTGGCCGCGCGTCGCCGGCGCGCGGAGTTCCACCTGATCCGGGCGCGTGGCGGCTCGACGGGCGCGCTGCTGCGCCGGGGCCTGGCCGAGTCGGCGCTGGTGCTGCCGGCCGCGGCCGGGATCGGCTGGCTGCTCGGCGGCCTGCTGCCCGGCACCGGGACGTCGGCGCCGTGGGTGGTGCTGGCCGCGCTGCTGGTCACCGCGGTTCCGCCGCTGGCGGCGCTCGCGGTCGGGCGGGGCGCCGCCGGCCGCGCCGACCTCGGCGGCCGGTCGCCGGCGGTCCGGCTCACCGTCGAGGTGGTGGTGCTCGGGGTGGCCGTGCTCGGAGCGTTCCTGCTGCGCCGGCGCGGGCTCGTCGCCGGATCGGTGGATCCGCTGCTGGTGTCGGTGCCGGTGCTGCTGGCGGTGGCCGCGGCGTTGCTGGCGCTGCGCGCGTACCCGTGGCCGTTGCGGCTGCTCAGTCGCGCCACGGTCCGGGCGCGGGGCAGCGTCGCGTTCCTCGGCACCGCCCGCGCGGGCCGGGCGGCCAGCACCGGGCCGCTGGTCGTGGTGGTGCTGGCGGTGGCCACGGCCGCGTTCTGCGGGGTGGTGGCGACCGGCATCGAGGCCGGTCGGGACACCGCCGCGGCGCGCGCGGTGCCCGGCGACGTGCTGGTCGGCGGCGAGCGGTTCGCGCCGGACACCGCCGACCGGTTGGCCGCGCTGCCCGGCGTGCGCGCGGTGGCGCCGCTGCTGACCGTGGCGGCGGAGCGCCCGTACGCCGACCGGGTGGGTCGGCCGACCCCGATCCGGGAGCTGCGGGTGCTGCTCGTCGACGCGGCCGGCTTCGCCGAGGTGGCCCGCCGCGCCGGCGTACCGGCGAGCGTGCCGGATGCGCTGCTGGCCGGCGGCGACGGCACCACCCCGCTGCCGGCGGTGGTCTCCCCGACGGTCGCCGGGGAACTGGCCGACGCGGGCCTCGCCGACGCGCGGGGCCGCCGTCCCGCCTGGCTGGACGTGCAGGGCAACCGGCTGCCGGTGCGGGTCGCCGCCACGGTCGACGGGTTCGCGCTCGTCGACCGCGACGTCGAGAGGTTCGTGGTGCTGCCCTGGCCGGCGCTGCCGGCCGACGCCGCGCACCCGCTCGCCCCGACCGGCTTCGTGCTGGCCGGGCCCGGCGTCGACACGGCCGAGGTGAACCGGGTGGCGGTCGACGGTCAGCGCCGCTATCTGCGGATCGGCACGGTGGACACCGGGGACAAGGCGCGCGCGCCGGAGGTGACCAGCCGGTCCGAGGTCCGCGCCGAGCTGGGCGGCAGCGGGGTGAACGGGCTGCTGGTCTTCGGGTTCGCGCTCGGCGCCGGTGGCGGGGCGGTGCTCGGCCTGCTCGGGCTGGCGTTCGCGGTGCTCGCCGGGGCCCGCTCCCGGGGTCAGGTGCTGTCCCGGCTGCGCACCATGGGCCTGTCCCGCCGGCAGTGGCGCGGGCTGCTGCTGGTCGAGCTGACCCCGCTGGTGCTGGTGTCGGTGCTCACCGGCGCGGTGGTCGGCGCGTTGCTGCCGCTGCTGCTCACCCCGGTGCTCGGCCTGCCCGCATTCACCGGCGGGGTGGGCGTGCGTCCCCGTTTCGAACCCGGCCTGGTGGCCGGGGTGTCGGCCCTGGCCCTGCTGGCCCTCGGCTTCGCGATCACCGTGGAGGCCGTGAACAACCGCCGGATGCGCCTCGGTGAGGTGCTGCGGCTCGGAGAGGAGAGCTGATGACCGCGACCGCGGAGGCTGCGCCGGACCTGGCCGCCCTGCAACGACGTGCCGCCGAGCGCGCCGCCGAACGGGCCGGCGGCCGGGACCGGCTGCGCGGGCACATCGTCTGCGACGGCCTGGTGCGCATCTTCAAGACCGAGGGCGTCGAGGTGGTCGCCCTGCAGGGCCTCGACCTGGTGATCGACCGGGGCGAGCTGGTCGCCATCGTGGGCGCCTCCGGCTCGGGCAAGTCCACCCTGCTCAACATCCTGTCCGGGTTGGACACGCCGACCGCCGGCATCGCCCGGGTCGCCGAGTACGACCTGCTCGCCCTGTCGCACCGGAAGCGGTTGGCCTACCGGCGGGAGATGGTCGGCTTCATCTGGCAGCAGACCGGCCGCAACCTGCTGCCGTACCTGAGCGCGGTGGAGAACGTCGAGCTGCCGATGAGGCTGGCCGGCCGGGGTGGCGGCCGGCGGGAGCGGCGGGAGCGGGCGCGGCGCCTGCTCGACATGGTCGGGGTCGGCTACTGCGCGGACCGGCGACCGGGCCAGATGAGCGGCGGCGAGCAGCAGCGGTGCGCGGTGGCCGTGGCGGTGGCCAACGACCCGGAGATCCTCTTCGCCGACGAGCCGACCGGCGAGCTGGACGAGGCGACCGGCGCGGAGGTCTTCGCCGCGCTGCGCACCATCAACGCCGAGCTGGGCGTGACCATCGTGGTGGTCACCCACGACCACGCCGTGGCCGGCCAGGTCCGCCGGACCGTCGCCATCCGCGACGGCCGGACCGCCTCGGAGGTACGCCGGACCGCGCGGACCACCGCCGACGGCGGCACCGAGCTGGTCAGCGAGGAGTACGCGGTGCTCGACCGCACCGGCCGGATGCAGTTGCCGGCGCCGTTCGTGGAGGCGTTGTCGCTGCGGGACCGGGTCCGGCTCGACCTGGAACCCGACCACGTCGCGGTGCGCCCCGGCGACCGGGCGCACGCCGAGGAGGGTGAGTGATGACCGAGCGGGCCGTGACGCCGCCGACCACGACCGTCGAGGACGTGGTGCGGGTCGAGGGGGTGAGCCGCACCTTCGGCCGGGGGGAGCACGCCGTGCACGCCGTGCGGGACGTCTCCTTCACCGCCGGCCGCGGTGAGCTGGTAGCGGTCCGCGGCCGGTCCGGCGCCGGCAAGACCACGCTGCTGAACCTGGTCGGCGGCCTGGACCGGCCGGACGCCGGGCGGATCCGGGTGGCCGGGCACGACGTGACCGCGGCGGGGGAGCGGGAGCTGCTGTCGCTGCGCCGGGGCACCGTCGGCTTCGTCTTCCAGACGTTCGGCCTGGTCCCGATCCTGTCCGCGGCGGAGAACGTCGGTGTTCCGCTGCGGCTGGCGAAGGTGCCGGCGGCGGAGCGGGAACAGCGGGTCGCGGTGCTGCTGGAGCTGGTCGGGTTGGGCGCGCACGCCGCGCAGCGCCCGTACGAGCTGTCGGGCGGGCAGCAGCAGCGGGTGGCGGTGGCCCGGGCGCTGGCGAACGAGCCGGACCTGCTGATCGCCGACGAGCCGACCGGGCAGCTCGACTCGGAGACCGGCCGCTCGATCATGGGCCTGCTCCGCGCGGTGGTGCACGCCCGGGGGATGACCGCCCTGGTCGCGACGCACGATCCGGCGCTCATCGAGTTGGCCGACCGCACCCTGGTCCTGCGGGACGGTCAGTTGGTGACCGACTGAGCCTGGGTGTTCGTCGCACAGTGCGCTACTTCTGAAGTAGTGTTGATGTCATGTCCATGCCGTTGGAGTCCGTGCCGTTCTCCGAGTTGCTGCGTCAGCCGGCGGAAACCACCGAGCGGCTGTCCCGGGCGCGCGCGCTGCGGTTGCGCCGCCGGGACGCCGCCGACCTGGTGCTGATGTCCGCCGACCGCGCGGCAGCCGAGGGCGAGGTGGTGGATCTGACCGCGCGGCTGCTGGCGTCCCTGGTCCGCCGGGACCCCGGGCTGGTCCGCGACGCGCTGCCGACGGTGCTGCCCTGGGTCCGGTTCCTTCCGGCGGTGGACGCCGAGCAGATGGCCGACGAGTTCGTCACCACGGCGGAGGCTGCCGCCGCGGTGGGCAACACCGCCGCGTTGTCGCAGCTGCTCGCCGAGTGGCGGCACACCGCCGAGATCCACGCCGACCCCGACCTGCTCCGGATCCTGGTGGCGCCCAGCGACGACGACTTCGGGCCGGTCACGCGCCCGGCCGGCGAGTGAGCGCGAAACGCGGTGACCGGGCCGCCCCACCGCCCCGCCCTGGCGGCTACACCATCCGGTTCGCCACCAACGACGCGGCCAAGGGCTGGGAGGAGTTGTGTCGCCAGGCGGCAGCCAACACCCGCGCCGCATTCGACGCCATGGAGACCGACCCCTGCCCCATGCCGCCGACCATCCGCCAGCATCCCCTCAAGGGTTCCCTGGCCGTCGGCGTGCACAACCGGCAGGCGCTGCCGCAGTGGCAGTATGAGGTCACCGCCGGAGGTCGTGTCTGGTACCTGGTCGACAATGACAGGCGCATCTGCTGGATCAGGCATGCCGGCACCGGGCACCCCCGACTCACCGACTAGCTAGAGGGTGCCCGAGCGGCGGCGGTGGTAGGCCCAGGTGACCGCGAGCAGCAGCGGACCCCAGAGCAGCAGCGGGGCGTAGCAGGCCACCAGGAGCGCGAAGCCGCCGCCCGGCAGTCCCAGGTCGTTGCCGTCGACAAGCACGCCCCAGCTCGCGTACCCCCAGATCAGGGTGAGTGCGACGGCGCCGGCGGTGGCGGCGGTGATCGCGAACGACGGCGGCACCCGCCGGCCGCCGACCAGCGGGAGCCGGCGGGGGAACACCTCGCCCCACGGGCGGACCAGGCCCAGCGCGAGCAGCGCCAGCCCCTCCGAGACCAGGCTGAGCGCGACGATGTAGACGCTCTCGCCGAACCCGGGCCGGATCCGCTCGCCGGCCACCACGGCGCCGATCGGCAGCCCGGCGACGAGCGCGATCCGCCACAGGCCGGAGGGGAGCACGACGAGCGGGATCAGGTGGGCGGCGCGGACCGTCCACGGGCGCGGCGGGCGGTCGTCGTGCGGGTGGACGGGCGGGGACGGCGTGGCGGCGGGCATCGGGCCTCCTCGGCGGTGGATGCCCCCAGCCTGGTCGGCGGCCCCGCGCCCGCCCTCACCCACCAGGGGGATCCGGTTCCCGCTACAGCGCCAGTTTCATCCCCTCGTGGCTGGCCACGAAGCCCAGGTCGCGGTAGAACCGGTGCGCGTCGGCGCGCTTCTTGTCGGTGGTGAGCTGCACCAGCGTGCAGCCGCGCGCGCGGGCCTGGTCGATCGCCCAGCGCATCATCGCCCCGCCGAGCCCGCGACCGCGCCGGTCGGAGCGGACCCGCACCGACTCGATCAGCGACCGCTCGGCGCCGTGCCGGCCCAGCCCGGGGATGTAGGTGATCTGGAAGCAGCCGACCACTTCGCCGCCGTCGTCCGCGACGATCATCAGGTTGCGCGGGTCGGCGTCGAGGTCGGCGAACGCCCGCTCGTACGCCTCGTCGACCTGGGGCAGGTCGCGGGTGCGGCCGAGCACGTCGTCGGCGAGCAGGGCGAGCACGGCGGGCAGGTCGGCCCGGACGGCCTCCCGGAAGATCACGTCGGTCACCCGGCCAGCGTCGCACAGCGACGGGTGGCGATGACCGTGCAGCATGACGCCATGGAACTTCTGCTGCTGCCGTTCCGCTGGATCTACCGGGGGCTGGTCTGGTTCGCCAACTCACCCCGGACACTGATCACCTCGTACCTGTTGATGATCGTGGTGGCCGGCGTGCTCTACAGCCACGCCGAGCACAAGGGGGCAGCGGACTCGGTCTGGTGGGCGGTGGTGACCGCCTCCACGGTCGGCTACGGCGACATCTCCCCGACCACGTTGGCCGGGCGGTTCCTCGCCGCGCTGCTCATCTCCACCATGGTGCTGCTGGTGATCCCGCTGATCACCGCGCATTTCGCCAGCCGGCTGATCGTCGACGACGACGCGTTCGAGCACGCCGAACAGGAGGAGCTGAAGGCCGACATCCGGCGGCTGCGGGCGCTCGTCGAGGAGATGGCCGCCCGGCAGGGCGTGGTGCTGCCCGAGCCGCCGGCCCGCCCGACGCCCGAGGCGGCCCCCGGCGACCGCCGGGTCAGGCGCCGCCGCCGGTGACCTCGCGCGCCGGGCAGCCGTCCAGCCAGCTCCGCAGCGCCCACCACCAGTGCACGGTCTCCGGCACCGTGCACCGCCCCCGTCCTCGACAGGGGGTCCGCCGGTCACCTCCCGGAGCCGGCGCATCCGGTAGCGCACGGTGTTCGGGTGCACGTGCAGGGCGGGCCACCCTGCGCGAGGGCACGCTGGTGCCGGCCAGCAAGCCCTACTGGGCCACGGTCAGCGGGGACGGGCGGGACTGCGTCATCTCCGAGTCCGGCGCGGACCAGGTCACCGCGATCAGCTTCGCCACCGGCCAGAAGGTCGCCAGCGTTCCGGTCGGCGATCACCCGCAGCGGGTCCGCATCGGGCACCTGCCCGAGGGCTGGACGCCGCCGGCCGCCGGCTGACCGCACGCCGCACCGTCACCGGGCGGGGCAGCGCAGCCCCTCCCGGGGGACGGTGAGCGAGATCAGGTACGCGTCGACGGCCGCCGTCACGCACCGGGTCTGCGGATAGGCGGTGTGCCCCTCGCCCTCCCAGGTCAGCACGCGGCCGACGCCCAGCATCGAGGCCAGCGCGGCGGTCTGCTCGTAGGGCGTGGCCGGGTCACCTGTGGTGCCGACCACCAGGATCGGCGGCGCGCCGGCCGCCCGCCCGGTCGGGTAGGGATCTCGCCCGCCCGGCCACTCCACGCAGCCGAGCATCCCCACCGCCAGCGCCGGGCCGAACAGCGGATATTTCTGCCGCCACTGCGACTGCAACGAGCGGACCTGCTCCCGGGTCGGCTTCTCCGACTCGTCGGCGCAGTTGACCGCCAGGTTGGCGTCGAACAGGTTGGAGTAGTGCCCGTCGTCCTCACGGCCGGCGTACGCGTCGGCGAGCTTGAACACGCCCGCCGGGTCACCGCCCTGCAACTCGTCGATCGCCCGGGCCAGCTCCTGCCAGCCCTGCTCGGTGTAGAGCGAGGAGATCACCGCGTAGAAGACCCAGCCGGCGGTGGCCTCCCGGCCGCCCGCCCCCCGCACCGGTGCGGCGTTGGCCTTGTCGATCGCGGCGGTGACCGCGCCCCGCGCGTCCGGCGCGATCGGGCAGCGCCCGGCGTTCGCCGCACACCACCTGGCGAAGTTGTCGAACGCCCGCTCGAAGCCCTTGGCCTGGCTCTCCGAGCCGGCGATCAACTGCTGCCTCGGGTCGACCGCGCCGTCGAGCACCAGCGCCCGCACCCGCTGGGGGTAGAGCTGGGCGTAGGTGGCGCCCAGCAGCGTGCCGTAGGAGTAGCCGAGGTAGGTCAGCTTCTCGTCGCCGACCGCCGCGCGCACCGCGTCCATGTCCCGGGCGGCCTGCTCGGTGCCGTAGAGCGGAAGCTGGTCGCCGTACTTCGCGCCGCACCGCTCGCCGATGCGCCGGTTGAGGTCGACGAAGCCGTCGAAGGACGCCTGGCTCTCCGGGTCGGGGTCGTAGCCGAAGCTGGCGTCCAGGTCGGCGTCGGGGATGCACCTGACCGGGCTGGACCGGGCCACCCCGCGCGGGTCGAAGCCGACGATGTCGAACCGGTCGGTGATCGCGGTCGGCAGGCCGCCGAACGCCGGGCCGAAGGAGAGGTAGACCGCGGTGTCCACGCCGGACGCGCCCGGGCCGCCCGGGTTGACCACCAGCGACCCGATCCGGTCCCGCTGCTTGGTGGACCGCGCCCGGATCAGCGCGATCTCGAACGTCTCGCCGGTGCCCGGCCCGGTGGTCGCGCCGGTGGTCGCCCCGGCGCCCCAGTTGCGCGGCACCAGGATCCGGGCGCAGTCGTAACGCATGTCGGCCGCGCCCCGGCCGACCAGCTCGTCGGGCACCTCCGGGCAGGACCGCCAGGTGGGCGCGCTGCCCGGCGGGGCCGCCTCGCCCTCGCTCTCGGCACGCGGGGCGAACGCCGGCAGCGTGCAACCGGCGGTGAGCACCACCGCCGCGACGAACGCGGCCAGCGTGGGCCGGACCCGGCGGGGCCGGTCGGGGAAGCCTGTCACGTGGGCGCCTTCCATGATCGGGTCGACCGCCAGGCTACGCCCGGCCGCCGGTGTCGCTCACCGTCGCCGCCGGATCCCCGCGCAGCACCTCGTCCACGTCGAAGCGGACCGGTCGGTCGAGCTGGCCGTAGTCGCACGAGCGGGGGTCGCGGTCGGGGCGCCACCGCAGGAACCGGGCGGTGTGCCGCAGCCGGTCGCCCTCCATCGCGTCGTAGGCCACCTCGACCACCAGCTCCGGGCGCAGCGGCTCCCACTCCAGGTTCTTGCCGCCGGTCCACCGGCTGACCCCGCCCGGGATGCGCTGGCCCCGCTCGTGGTCGCCGTGCACCCACGGGTGGTCGCCGCCGACCTCGCGGTAGGGCTTCAACTCGTCGAGCAGCTCCTTGCGGCGGGCCATGGTGAACGAGGAGCTGACGCCGATGTGGTGCAGCAACCCGTCGTCGCCGTAGAGGCCGAGCAGCAGCGAGCCGACCACCGGGCCGGACTTGTGCCAGCGGAAGCCGGCCACCACCGCGTCCGCCGTGCGGGCGTGCTTGACCTTAAACATCAGCCGCTTGCCCGGCTCGTAGGGCAGGTCGGCCGGCTTGACGATGAGCCCGTCCAGGCCGGCGCCCTCGAACACCTCGAACCAGCGCCGGGCCGTCTCCGGGTCGGTGGTCACCTGGGTCACGTGCACCGGGGGCCGGACCCCGGCCAGGGCCCGCTCCAGCCGCTCCCGGCGTTGCGGGTAGGGCCGGTCGATGAGCAGCTCGTCGTCGACGGCGAGCAGGTCGAACGCGACGAAGTCGGCGGGCGTGGTCTCGGCCAGCAGCTTCACCCGCGAGGCGGCCGGATGGATGCGCTGGGCCAGCAGCTCGAAGTCGAGCCGCGGCTGCCCGCCCGGACCGTCCCGGCGGATCACGATCAGCTCGCCGTCGACCGCGCAGCGGGGCGGGAGCTGGCGGCGCGCCTGCTCCACCACCTCGGGGAAGTAGCGGGTCATCGACTTGCCGCCCCGGCTGGCCAGCTCGACCTCGTCGCCGTCGCGGAAGACGATGCACCGGAAGCCGTCCCACTTGGGCTCGTAGGTCAGGCCGGGATCGGTGGGGAGTTGGGCCACGCTCTTGGCCAGCATCGGCTCGACCGGCGGGTTGATCGGCAGGTCCACGGCGACCAGTCAACCAGACCCCACCGACGGTGGTGAGCCAGATCACCGCCCGGCCCGGGTGGCGTGCCCCGTCCCGGCCCCCTTCGTCACCGCCGACCGGATGGCGGAACCGCAGGTCAGAGCTACCGTCGCGGCGTGCCGGAGTGGAGCTGCGGATGCTGCGGACGCTGGCGGGTCAGCGTGGAACTGGTGCGCGGGCGGTACCGCTACCGGCTGGCGCACCGCTATCCGCCGGAGCACGGCGGCGGCGCGAACGTGGTCGGCGAGGCGGGTTCGGTCGCCGAGCTGGAGCGCCTGCTCCGGCGGTACGCCCCGGTCGGCCTGGCCGATCTCCACGAGGCCGCCTGACTCCCCACCCCGCCCATGGCTCGGGGCGGCGGGGGATGCGGGGCGGGCCTAGGCTGAGGCGGGGCTGCTTCGGGGGAGGGACGCCATGCGGTTCGTGGAGGTCGTCGAGATCGCCGCCGACGTCGAGCGGGTCTGGGCGGTGCAGACCGACGTGGAACGCTGGCCGGAGTGGACGCCCTCGGTCACCGCCGCCCGCCGGCTGGAGCCCGGGCCGCTGGTCCTCGGCTCGACCGCCCGGCTCACCCAGCCCCGCCTGCGCCCCGCCGTGTGGCGGGTCACCGAGATCGAGCCGCCGCACGCCTTCGTCTGGGAGTCCGCCGCCCCCGGCGTGCGCAGCCGGGGCGAGCACCGGCTGGTCCCGCTGGACGACGGGCGCACCCGCGCCGAGCTGGCGCTGACCCAGACCGGCCCGCTGGCCGGGCTGGTCGGGCTGGTCGGCGGCGCCACCATGCGCCGCTACCTCCGGCAGGAGGCGGACGGGCTCAGGCGTCGCTGCGAGCGGGGCTGACCTTCTCCAGCACCGCCAACCGGTTGCCGTTCTCGTCGTCCCGGTGCGCCACCACCCGGTAGCCGCGCCGGGCGTACAGGCCCAGGTTGTCGGCGCTGTCGGCGCCGGTGAACAGCGCGAACCGCGCCACCCGGCCGGCGCAGGCCCGCTCCACCGCGCTGAGCAGCCGCCCACCGATGCCGTGCCCCTGCTGGTCCGGGGCGACCGAGAGCCGGCCCACGTGGGCGGTGTCGCCGTCGAGGCGGGCCCGCACCGAGCCGACCAGGCGGGCGCCGCGCCGGGCGGCGAGCACCACGGCCGGGCCGGCCAGCGCCGCCCGGACCTCGTCCAGCGTCTCGGTCAGCGGGGGCAGGAACAGGTCCCGGTAGCGTTGCGCCTCCACCAGGTATGCCGCGCGCTGCACGGTGAGGATCTCACCGGCGTCCGAGGCGACGGCGGGGGCGATGGTCACGTCGTCGGTCACCGGCTCAGCTCAGCACATCCGCCGCGGGCGGTCGTACCCTGGCGGGAGTGTTCCCACGCGACGAGAGGTGGCCGACGTGGCCGAGCTGACGTACCCGGAGGTGGGCGCGACCCGCGACGGCGGCCTGCCGGCCGGTTACCACCACCTGCGCCACCGGGTCCGGCTGCCCGACGGCGGCTTCCCGGTCGCGGCGGACGCGGTGCTCGGCTGGCGGCTGCACCGCGCCGCCGGGGTGGTGATGCGCGCCGACGCGCCGCGCGCCGCCCCCGGGGTGCGGGTCACGCCGGGGCTCGGCGTCGGGCCGGCGCGGCTGTGGGGCCCGACCGAGGTGGTCTGGGCGGTCGACGAGCCGGACCGGGCCGGCTTCGGCTACGGCACGCTGCCCGGGCACCCGGAGATCGGCGAGGAGGCGTTCCTGGTCACCCGCGGTCCGGACGGGACCTTCTTCGAGGTGGCCGCGTTCAGCCGGCCGGCGCACTGGTACGTGCGGGCCGCCGGGCCGGTCACCCGGGGCTTCCAGTTGGCCTACGCCTGGTGGCTGGGGCGCACGCTGCGTCGGCTCTGCGCCGTCCGCTGACCGGTCAGTAGCGGGCGAAGGAGCGGATCGGGGCGCGTGGCCCGTACTTCGGGGCCTGGATGCCGGCGGCCTCCAGCAACACGCACACCCGCCCCCGGTGACCGGCGAACGGCTCCAGCAGCGCCAGCATCCGGGCGTCGTCACCGCGCGGCTCCCCGGCCAGCGCCCAGGCCACCGTGTTCGGCACGTGGTAGTCGCCGACGCTCACCGCGTCCGGGTCCCCGTAGGCGATCCGGACCACCTCGGCGGCGGTCCACGGCCCGATGCCGGCGATCGTGGTGAGCCGGCGGGTCGCCTCGGCCGCGTCCGCGCAGCGTTCCAGCCGGTCCGCCACGGCGGCCGCGCGGCGCAGCGTGTCCGCCCGGCGCTGCTCCACCCCGAACGGGTGGAACACCCAGTACGGCGTGGCCGCCACCGCGGCCGGCTCCGGCGGCAGCAGCAGCGGCTGCAACGGGCCCGGCGCCGGCTCCCGGAAGTGCCGGACGGTCGCCGCGTACGCCCGGTAGGCCTCCTTGCCGGTGACCTTCTGCTCGAAGACGGCCCGCAGCAGCCGGGGGAAGACCTGGCCGGTGGCGGGCATCCGCAGCCCGTGGTGCTGGTGCGCCAGTCGGGCCACCAGCGGGTGCGCGGCGGCCAGCGCGGCGAACCCGGTCAGGTCGTCGCGCAGCCCGGCCACCCCGTCGGCGCGCTCGACCACCCACGCCGCGCCCGGCCCGTAGCCCTCGGCGACCAGCTCGCCGGCCTCCGGGCGCAGCGCCAGCGTGGCCGGGCCGTCCGGGGTGCGGGTGGCCCACCAGAAGCTGCCGGCGGCGATCCGCGCGCACGGGTCGTACGGGCTGAACGTCAACGCCCGCACCGAGGCGGCGAGGCGGTAGCCGGCCGGAGGGCGCAGCGTCCGGCGGGCGGCGGGCGAGGTCACCCCGCCACTCTGCCACGGCCGGCCGCCGTGACGGCGGACACCGCCGCACGCTGCGAGCGTGCGACGGTGTCCGTGCCGGGAGGCGGGGCGATGCCGGTACCCCCCGCCTCCCGGGTCCACGACGGTGACCGGCCGCGCCCTCCCCGGCGGCGACCGGTCACCGTGTCCGGTGCGGTCAGTACGAGTAGTCCGAGCCGCCACCCGAGCTGCCCGAGTCACCCGACGCCGGCGGGGCGACCGCCTTCGGGGTGCCCGTCGGCAGGCAGGTCAGGTTCTTCTTGCCGTTCGGGTCGACGACGAACCACGTGCCGCCGACGCCCTGGCCCTTCCACTGGCCCGGCTTCTTGTCGCCGATGTAGCGGTAGACCGGCCAGTCGCCGATGGTGATCTGGCGGGTGCCGTCCTGGCGGGTGACCGTGCCGACCTTGTCGTCGGAGACGCCCTGCAACTGCGGGTTGCCGTCGGTGAGCGCCGGCGGCCAGACCTCGGCGCACTTGTCCACGCAGTTGGACTGCGCCGGGTTCGACGAGTCCTTGTCGAACCGGTACAGCACCCAGCCGTCCTGGTCGGTGACGACCTTGCCCATCCGGGGCAGCTTCTTGCCGACCAGTTCGTCGGTGAGTTTCACGTCCGACGGGGGCGCCTTGTCGGCGGCCGGCGCCTCCGGCGAGGCCGACGCCTCCGGTTCGGCGGCCGCGGTGGGCTCGGCCGCGGCGACGGCGACCGGCTCCGCCGCGCCCGAGTTCGCCCCGTTGTAGCCCGCGGGGGCGCAGGCCGTAAGTGCGACCATCGCGCTCGCGACGATGACGGTCGTCCGCATGTGGTGTGCCACGTGCCCTCCTCGTTCTTGGCAGTTCGCCGGGTAGTACGGGCGGCGACGCTGTCAAGGTTGAACAGAGAAGGGTGGTCCATTTCACAGTGGACTCGTTGAACCGTTCCGGACCACCGCGCGTGCGGCACTCCGAGGGACCGTCCGGGAACGACGCGACGGCGCCGGGCGGTGGAACCGCCCGGCGCCGTCGGCGCGGTGGATCAGAGGTCGGCGACCGTCACCAGCGGGCTCGCCACCCCGTTGACGTCCACCGACTGCACCTGGACCTTCGCGATGTCGCCGAGCGGGGCCGAGGTGGACGCGGTCAGCTCCAACCCGAGCGGGTTCTGGTTGGTGCCGTAGCCGCTGCCCGGCACCGACCACGTGCCGACCACCTCGCTGGTGGCGTTCTTGCGCACCACCAGCAGCCGGCAGGTGCGCGGACCCGGCAGCCGGTTCAGTTGCAGGCTGATCTGGGTGCCGTACTCCTTCTTCGCCAGCCACATCGTGGTCTTCACGCCGGTGCCCGCGTCGGTGGCGTTGTGCTGCTCGCCCTCCTGCTCGTTCCCGCCGATGTTCGGGTCGTTCGGATCGGCGGGCGCGCTGCTCGGCGCCGCGGTCGGCACGCTCTGCGTCGGCTCCGCCTGCGGCGTCGCCGGCCCGTCGTCGCCGAGGAACCCGGCCGCCGCCCCGCTCAGGCCGCCGAACACCACCACTGCCGCCGCGGTGGCCAGCAACTGCCGCACCCGGGTCCGCCGGCGGTCCCGCCGCACCGACACCAGCGTCCGGTCCAGCAGCGCCGGATCGGTGTGCGTCTGCTCCAGCGCGGCCATCGACTCGCCGTCGATGTCGGCGAGCATCCCCACCACCGGCACCATCGTCTCCAGCTCCGCCGCACACGCCCAGCAGGTGGCCAGGTGCTCCTCGAACCGCTCGGCGTCCTGGGCGTCCAGCACGCCGAGCGCATACGCGGCGACGTCCATGTGGTCGGCCCGGCTCATTCCGTCACCCCCCTCTCCTGCAGAGCGGTGCGCAGCGCGCGCAGCGCGTAGTAGACCCGGGACTTGGCGGTGCCGAGCGGAAGGCCCAGCTCCTCCGCCGCCTCGGGGACGGTCCGACCGCGGAAGTACGTCGCCACCAGGATCTCCCGGTGCGACTGGCTCAGCGTACGCAGCGCGTCGGCCACGGTCATCGTGCGCAGCACCCGGTCGGTGCTGTCCGACTCGGCGAACGCGGTCAGGTCCCGGTCGTACGTCTCCGCCGGGCGGGCCTGCTCGCTGCGATGCTCGTCGATGGCGATCCGCCGGGCCACCGTGACCAGCCACGGCCGCAGCGAGCCCTGCCCCGGCCCGCCGAGGCGGTGCGCGTTGCGCCAGGCCCGCAGCAGCGTCTCCTGCACGATGTCCTCGGCGCGCTGCCGGTCCCCACCGGTCAACCGCATCACGAACATCAGCAGCGGGCCGGCGTGCTCGGCGTAGAGCAGGCGGATCAGCTGATCCGAGTGACTGGCCTCGGCGGAGGTCGCCTGGTGACGTCCGGGGGCGGGTCGCGGCGGCGGCACCGGGTCATTCTGGCGATCGGCGGGTCGCGCGTCGACCCCCCGGGTCGAGCGCGACGCGCGCGAGTGCGGCTGTGCCCGGGCGAACATCCACTCGGGCCTCGCCACCTCGCCGTGCCAGCCGGCCGCCACCGCATGCATGCAGACCTCCGGTGTCCAATGACATCAGCCGGCCCCCACGGGCATGGCCGCCCGGGGATACGCACCGATCCGCCGATCGGATCAACGTTTGACGGAAAAAATTCCTGGCGGCGGTGGTGTCGAGTCGACGGCGTCCGCGTCGCGCACCACGGCGGCCCCGCCGGCGAACCGGTCCAGCTCGTCGCCGGCCACCACCCGACCGGGGAACCAGTCGCCGGCCGCGCGCCGGGACAGCTCCGGCACCGGCGGCTCCACCCGGGACGCCACCAGCACCAGGTTGCCGTAGCGCCGGCCGCGCAGCACCGCCGCGTCACCCACCAGGCAGGCCCGGGGCAGGACGGTACGCACGGTGGCGACCTGCCCGCGGGCGTGCCGCAGCGGCGGGCCGTCGGCCACGTTCGCCAGGTAGTAGCCGTCGGGCGCCAGCACCCGGGCCACCTCGGCGGCGTACTCCACCGAGGTCAGGTGGGCGGGTGTGCGAGCGCCGGCGAACACGTCCGCGACGATCACGTCGTACCCGCCGTCGCGGCTGGACGCCAACGTGGCCCTGGCGTCCGCCACCCGCACCCGCAGCCGGGGATCGGACGGCCAGGGCGCCTCCCGCCGGACCAGCTCCACCAGCCCGCCGTCCACCTCGGACACCCGCTGCGTCGAACCCGGCCGGGTCGCCTGCACGTATCGGGGCAGGGTGAGCGCGCCACCGCCCAGGTGCAGCACCCGCAGCGGCGCGCCGGCCGGCGCCACCAGGTCGATCGCGGCGGCCAGCCGCCGGACGTACTCGAACTCCAGATGGGTCGGGTCGGTGAGGTCCACGTGCGACTGCGGCGCGCCGTCCAGCAGCAGCGTCCAGGAGCCGGGCCGGTCCCGGTCCGGCACCAGCTCGGCCCGGCCGGTGTCCACGTCCGCCGCCACCCGGTCGGCGTCGCGTCGCCGGCCCATCAGCGCCGGATCCCGCGCGCCGCCGAGGTGAGCACCCGGTGCAGCAGCCGCGCGTCGCCGAGCATCCCGCGCAGCCGGCGTTCCAGCCCGGCGATCGGCACCAGGTTCTGCGGGGCGCGCGGGTCCTTGTACGGCGTGGACGCGAACCGGGGCAGCGTGACGAGCGACAGGTCGGCAAGCGCGATCGCCTCCGGCACGGTCAGCTCGGCGGAGCACTCCATCCGCACGATGCCCGCCCAGGGCGCCCCGGCGGCCACCGGCAGCCGCAGATACCAGGACCAGCCGCCCCACGCCGTGCCCAGCCGGAACACCGGGCAGCGCTGGCCCGGCGCCAACCCGGTCACCACGGCGGTGAGCCGGGCGTCCAGATACTGGCTGTGCTGGGTCTTGATGTAGCCGAGGGTGCGCGGCAGGTTCCGCCGGCTGCGCAGCGGACCGTCCACCACCAGCAGGTCGCCGTCGGTGCGCACCGCGTCGGAGACGTCCACCTCAAGCGCGGTGAGCGGGCCCTGCACGGCGGCCGGCAACTTGCTCAGCTCGCCGGTGCCGCCGACCCGGTGCACCGGGTAGCGGATCGCGCCGGCCACCACGTCCTGCGCCGACGGGCTGGCGGTGAACAGCCCTCGCCCCACCCGGACCCCGGCCAGCTCGGCGGCGCCCCGGTCCAGGTCGCAGCGGACCACCCCGGCCGCGTAGGAGGCGGCGATGCCGGGGAACGAGCCGCCGTCCTCCTCGGACGTCCAGACGCTGGCGTCGATCCGGCGTACCCCGTCGACGAGCAGCACCACGTCCGGCGCCCGCACCCCCGGGCGGACGTCGATCGCCCGCCAGTCGGTGACCGGCAGCTCGACGTCGGCCTCGACCTGGGCGCTGCTCGGCGCCGCCGGCCCGGCCCCGCCCGCGGCCTCGAACGACGCCCCGTAGGCCGGATCCCACGAGTCGACGAAGAACCGGGGCTGTCCCGACCGAGTCACAGGCCGGTCCGCTCGACGCGGGCCGTGCGGGCGTCCTTGCGGACCTCGAAACGCACCGGGATCCGCTCGGCCAGCGCCGGGACGTGGGTGACCACGCCGACCATCCGGTCGCCCCGGGCGGCCAGGTTCTCCAGCGTCGCCGCGACCGTGTCCAGCGTCGCCGCGTCCAGCGTGCCGAAGCCCTCGTCCAGCACGATCGACTCCAGGCTGGCCGCGCTCGTGGACATGCCCGCGAGCTGCTCCGACAGCGCCAGCGCCAGGGCCAGCGACGCCTGGAACGTCTCCCCGCCGGAGAGCGTCCGCACCCCGCGCCGTAGCCCGGCGTCGTGGTGGTCGAGCACGAAGAACTCACCCTTGTCGTGGATCAGGTCGTACTGCCCGCCGGACAACTCCCGCAGGATCCCCGACGCGCCGTCGACGAGCAGGTCCAGCGCCTCGGTGAGCAGCCACCGCTCGAAGTTGTTGGCCCGCAGGTGCCCGGCGAGCGCACGGGCCACCCGCGCCTCGTGCTCGTGACCGGCCCGCTGCTCGCGCAGCTCGGCCGCCTGCTCGCGGCGCTCGGTCAGCCGGCGCAGCTCGGCCTCGGCCCGCTCGACCGCCACCGCGACGTCGCGCAGCGGGTCGGCCGGCGCGTCCAGCCCGGCGGCGGTGAACAGCGCGCCGATCCGGTCGGCGACCTCGCCCGCAACCCGCCCGGCCGCCTCGACCGAGTCGGCCAGCCCGGCCCGGTCGGCGCGCCGCCGGTCGGCCTGCTCACCCGCCCAACCCTCCAGCGCCGCCCAGGCGCCTGCCACGTCGTCGCGGTCGGCGGCCGGCGGCCCGAACCGGGCCAACCCGTCCCGGACCGCGTCGAAGTCGCGCCAGGCCCGGCGCAACCGGTCCTGCGCGCCGTCGAGCGCGCCCCGCGCCCGGCGGGCCGACTCCCGGCCGGCCCGCACCGCGCCGGCCGCCTCGTCCAGCCCCGCCCGCAGCCGGGCGTGCTCGGTCAGCGAGGCGCGCAGCGCGTCCGGCGCGGGCGCGTCGGCGAGCTGCCCGTCCAACTCGGCCAACCGCGCCGCGAGCTGGTCGTGCTCCGCGCGGGCGCGCAGCAGCACCCGGTCCAGGTCGCGGGCGGCGGCGTCGCGCTCGGTCACCACCCGCTTGGCGGCCTCGCTGGCCGCCCGGGCCGCCTTGCCGGCCGCGATCGCCCGGCTCACCGCCGATCCCTTCGGCATCGCCGGCACGGCGGCGACCACCTGCTCGCACACCGGGCACGGCGCACCGTCGACCAGGTGCACCCGCAGCGCCACCGCCTGGTCGGCCGCCTTGGCCTCCTCGTGCGCCCGGAACGCCGCCTCCAGCTCGACCTCGGCCCGCTCGGCGGCGGCACGCGCGCCGGCGAGCGCCGCGACCGCCGCGTCGTGCTCGGCGGTCGCCGCGTCGACCGCCGCGCGGACCGTCGCCGCCTCGCCGGTCAACCGCTCCCGGTCGGCGTACGCCCGCAGGTGCACCCGCGACGCGCTCTCGTCGCCGGCCGCGGCCAGCTCGCCGCGGAGCTTCTCCTCCCGCTCCTCGGCCAGCCCCACCGCCGCGGTCGCCTCGTCGGCGGCCACCCGGGCCGCGGCCACCGCCCGGGCCAGCTCGGCGATGCCGTCCGGCGCCCGCACCCCGGCCAACACGCCCAGCTCGGCGTCGAGGTCGGCCAGCGCCGCCGCCCGCTCGCCCGCCGTCGCCCGGGCGCGCTCCAGCTCCGGTACGGCCGCCTCGACCGCCCCGGCCAACTCCCGCACCCGGTCGACCCGGCCCTGGGCGTCGGCCAGCCGGTCGTCGTCGACGTCGGCCAGGCCGCCGAGCACCTTGTCGACTGTCTCCAGCTTCGCCTCGGCCTGGCCGGCGCGCTCGACCGCCTTCTTCTGCACGTCCTCGTAGACGCCCAGGCCGAGCAGGTTGACCAGGATCTGCTGGCGGGTCGCCGGCTTGGCGTGCAGGAAGTCGGCGAACTGCCCCTGCGGCAGCACCACGCAGGAGGTGAACTGCTCGTAGGGCAGCCCGACCGCGTCGAGCACCGCCTGCTCCATCTCGGCAGGCGTGCCGGCCACCACGTCGCCCAGGTCGTCCGGGCTGAGCCCGGTGTCGAGCTTGGTGACGTCGAAGCCGGGCGGCATGAGCTGGAGCCCGGCGTTGGCCGTCTTCACCGTGCCCCGGCCGTCGCGGCGCACCACCCGGGTGGCGACGTAGCGGTCGCCGGCGGACTCGAAGACCAGCCGGACCCGGGCCTCGGTGGCCGACGGCGCCAGCGCGTTGGCCAGCCCCCGGGTGCCGCCCCAGCGGGGCACCGTGCCGTAGAGCGCGAAGCAGATCGCGTCGAGCACCGTGGACTTACCCGAGCCGGTCGGCCCGACCAGCGCGAAGAAGTCGGCGTCGGTGAAGTCGACAGTGGTCTCCTCGCGGAAGACGGTGAAGCCGGCCATGTCCAGCCGCATCGGCCGCATCAGTGCTCGACCTCCTCGAGCAGCTCGTCGAAGAGTTCCCGGACGCCCTCGTCGGCGTGGCCGCGGCTGCCCAGGTAGTCGGCGAACAACTCGCGCGGGGACCGGCCGGCCCGCTGGGCGGTGCGGGTGCCGCTGCCCGGCGCGGGCACCAGCTCCGGGTCGATCCGGATCTCCAACGCGCGGGGGAGCAGCTCCTGCACCTCCTCGCGCAGCCCGGCCCGGGGCTGCTCCCGGACGAAGACCCGCAACCAGCCGTCCGGCGCCTCGATCTCGGCGAGCTGGGCCAGCGTGCCGCGCACCGTGCGCAGCGGCACCGCGCCGGGCACCGGCACCTCCCGGATGCGCGCGGCGGTGGTCGCGGTGACCTCCACGACCGTCACCGAGCCGATGTTCTCCTGCTCGCCGAAGTCGACCGCGAGCGGGCTGCCGCAGTAGCGGATCGGGCACGGGCCGATCACCCGCTGCGACCGGTGCAGGTGGCCCAGCGCCACGTAGTGCGCGTTGCCCGGGAAGACGGTGGCCGGCACCGCGTAGCCGAGCACGGTGTGCGCGTCGCGCTCGCCGCCGCCGGTGCTCGCCCCGACCACGGTGAGGTGGGCGGTGACCAGGTGCACCCGGTCCGGCTCGGTGAAGCCCTCGGCCAGCTTGTCGAGCACCCGGCCGAGGTGGTCGGCGTAGGTCTGGTTGGCCTCGGCCGGGGTCAGCGTGTACATCTCCACCGCCCGCACGGCGTAGCGCTGGGACAGGAACGGCAGCGCGGCCACCTGCCAGCGCTCGCCGTCGCCCGTCACCCCGTCGACGACGTGCTCGGCCGGGTTCTCCCGGACGCTGCCGCGCAGCGTGATGCCGGCGGCCTCGGCCCAGGGGCGCAACGCGTCCAGCGCCGCGCCGTTGTCGTGGTTGCCGCCGATCACCACCACGTCCGCGCCGGTGCGGCGCAGCGCGGTCAGCGCCCGGGTGACCAGCCGGGTCGCCTCCGGGGTGGGCGCGGCGGTGTCGTAGAGGTCACCGGCGACGATGACGAGGTCGGGCCGCTCGTCGCGGGCGATGTCGATCACCTGGGCGAGGACCTGCGTGTGCTCCTCGGCCCGGGACTGCCCCTTGAGGACCTTGCCGACGTGCCAGTCGGAGGTGTGCAGGATCTTCATGGTGGGTGCCGCCTAGAACGGGATGTCGTCGTCGGAGGAGCCGGAGCCGACCACCGCGAACGGATCGGCGGACTGCGTGATCGACCGTAGCGTCTCCGACGGCGGGCGGCCGGCCTCGGAGACCCGGGTGGCCCACGCCGGGAACGGGAACTCCAGGCAGAGCGGCACCGGGATGTCGGGCTGGTTGACGAACATGGTGCCCGGCTTGGCCAGCAGCGCGCGCTGACGCTGGGCCGGCGGGAGGAAGCCGTATTCCGGGCGGGACGCCTCGGCCGGGTCGAGCCGGCCGACCACCCGGATCGCCGAGTTGGTGACGATCCGCCGCTCGACCTCGCTCGCGGTCTGCTGCGCGCCGACCAGGATCACGCCCAGCGAGCGGCCCCGCTCGGCGATGTCGAGCAGCACCTCCTTGATCGGCGAGGAGCCCTCGCGCGGGGCGTACTTGTTCAGCTCGTCGAGCACGACGAAGAGCAACGGCTTGGCGGTGCCGGCCTTCTCCTTGCGCTCGAACTCGCTCTTCAGCGTCACGCCGACCACGAAGCGCTGCGCGCGGTCCGGCAGGTTGTGCAGGTCGACCACGGTGACCTGGGCGCTCTCCGCCGTGTTGATCGAGTGCGGCCGACGGGCGGCCAGGTCGCCGCGGATCAGCCGGCCCAGGTCCTTCTTGCTGCCGATCAGCCGGCGGGCGAACGCGTTGACCGTGCCCAGCCCGACCGCGCTGCCGGCCCACTCACCCCGGGTCTCGTCGTCGTTGAGCTGCTCCACGACGTGGTCGACCAGGTCGGCGTAGGAGCCCAGGCGGACCCCGTCGATGCTCACCCCGCCGTCGGCGGGCTGGGCGTGGCGGGCCAGGTGGGCGGCGACCGAGTGGACCACCATGGTGTATTGCTGGCGTTCGTCGTCGGCGTCGGCGAACACGTAGGGCAGCAGGCGGTCGGCGCAGAACTCGCTGAGCGTCCAGTAGAAGCTGTCGACGCCGGTGAGCCGGCTGCTCACGTCGGGCGTGCCGGAGGAGTCGCCGACCCGCGGCGGGGCGTAGACCCGGACGTCGGGGAACGCACCGGCGTCGAGACCGAGCTTCGCGTACGCCGCCCGGGTCGGGTCGTCGAGCCGGCTGTTGGGGTGGTCGAGGAAGAGCAGGTCCTCACCCTTGACGTTGAAGATCAGCGCCTTGGCGTTGACCGCGTCGCCGCCGAGCACCCCGGAGCGGAACACCGAGTAGAGCAGGAAGGTGGCGAAGCTGGTCTTGGTGGCGACACCGGAGATGCCGGAGATCGAGACGTGCGCGCCCCGGGTGCCGTCGAGGAAGTCGGCGTTGAGGTAGACCGGCACCCCGTCGCGGCCCATCCCCATCGGGATCCGCCGCTCCATCCGGTCGAAGTGCAGCGCCCGGGCCCGCGCGTCGCCCTCGGCCCGGTGCACCACGGCGCCGGGGGTCGGCGGGACGTAGAACTCCGGGTCGACCCGGGTGGTGGTGACCTCGGCCGCCTCCTGCACCTGCGCCGGCAGCGTGCCGTCGGCGATGGCGAAGACGTCGGAGTCGAACTGCGCCCCCTCGTGCCGGGCGCGCACCTGGGTCACCACGCCGGCGATGGTCACCGGCTCGCGGTCGGGCAGCTCGCGCCGGGTCACCACCACGTCGTCGAGTTGCAGGTAGCTGCCCGGGGCGACGGCGGTCCAGAAGGTGAGCGGGGTGGCGTCGGCGGTGCCGAGCACCCGGCCGACACCCTCGCCGGGCCCGTCGAGCTGGTCGTCGGTCATCGGCGGTCTCCGGTCGGCTGGTCGTTCCGGTCACGGCGCACGTCCTGCATCCTGCCCGAGGGATGCGACAGGTTGCCACGCGACGCGTCGGACGCCACGTCGGCGCGTCCCGGCCGGTCGCCGGGCGGATCCGACCGGCCACGGTGCGTGCGATTTCGCCTCGGCGTACCGCTCGGCGCGGAACCCGGCAGGGAGGCCGGAAGAGCGGGGGAGCGGGACGTGGCGTCGACGCGGGGCCGGCTGGTCGGGTTGTTCGCCCTGGCCACGGCCCTGCCGGCGGTCGAGGGGGCGACCCTCGTCGCGGCCCGCCTCCACGCCGCGCAGGGACGTGCCCTTTGCGCAGGCCCGCGGCGGGTCGGTCGGGCGGCCGGCTTCTGGCGTGGCCGGGGTGTCGGCGTGGTGGGCTTCTGGCATGGGCAGGGGTGTCGGTGCGGTGGGCCGTCGGCGAACGGGGCGTTGGCGAGTCGATCGTCGGCGTGTCGGGGAACGGGAACGGTCCGATCGAGAGCGATATACCGGAGAGGCATAAAAATGACTCTCCGGTATATCGCTGAAACCGGCCTGCCGCCCTCGTGACGACGCGCCCTCGTGACGACGCGCTCGGGGTGCGGCGTGGTCGGGGACGATGCGGCCGGGTTACGGCGTGGCCGGGTGGGTGGCGTGGTCGGGAGGGGCGCAGCCGGTAGCTCGGGTCGGCACGCTGCCCGGTGGATCCGGAACGGGTGCCGCGCGACGGATGAGGGCGGGCTCAGGCGGCGGGCGCGGCGCCGGCGGACGGCGGGTCGGCCGGTTCGTCCGCGTCGCGGGCGTAGCGCAGCATCAGCACGCCGTCGGCGGCCAGCACGTGTCGCAGCGGCAGCTGGCGGGGGGCGCTCGCCGCGCCGGCGGTGATCCGGCCGGGGCCGGCCCCGGCCAGCAGGGGCGCCACCGTCAGGCACAGCTCGTCGACCAGGTCGGCGGCGGTGAGCGCGCCGAACAGGTGTGGTCCGCCCTCGCAGAGCACCTGGTCCAGCCCGCGGCGGCGCAGCTCGGCCAGGCCCGCGGTCAGGTCGACGCGGTCGGGGCCGCAGCGGACCAGGTCGACCACCTCGGTGAGCCCGGCCGGCGGTTCGGCGTCGTCGCGGGTGAGCACCAGCGGCCGGACCGGGGCGTCGGCGAAGCACGCCTGGGCCGGGTCGAGGTCGAGCGAGCCGGAGACCACCACGAGCGTCGGGTACTCGGCCAGGCCCCGCTCCCGGCGCCAGGCGCGGCGTCCGGCGTCCAGCCGCACCGCGCGGTAGCCCTCGTGGCGCAGCGTGCCGGCGGCCACCAGCAGGCCGTCGCAGAGCATCCGCAGCATCCCGAAGACACGCTTGTCCGGCTCGCCGGAGAGCCCGGCCGAGTAGCCGTCCAGGGTGACCGCGCCGTCCGCGCTGGCGACGAAGTTGACCCGCAGGTGCGGCCGCGACGCACGGCCGTATAGCGCGGTGAGCTGCGGGTCGGTCAGCGGGCCGGTGACGGGCGCGGGCCAGATCCGTTCGATCGGGGTTCCGACGCTCATTCGCCGGCCGGACCGGTGACCGGAGGGGTGGGCTCGGCGGTACGGTGCTGGCAGTCGCACCACTTCCGGCCAGGACAGTCGTCGTGCCGCCGCTCCCGGCAGGCTCGGCAGATCATGCGGGCAGCCTAATGCCGAGGAAGGACGGGACCACGTGCCGCGTCAGATCTTCCAGCTGATGGTGTCCGTGGCGGGGGTCCGGCCACCGGTCTGGCGGCGGGTGCTGGTGCCCGGTGGTTACACCCTGGACCGGCTGCACCGGGTGCTCCAGCACGCGATCGGCTGGCGCGACTGCCACCTGCACGCGTTCGAGATCGACGGACGGCAGTACGGCGAGCCCGATCCGGGTGGCGAGCTGGCGCTGGGCGACGAGCTGGACGTCCGGTTGGACACGGTGCTGGGCAAGGGCGACCGCTTCCGCTACACCTACGACTTCGGCGACTGGTGGGAGCACGACCTGGTGGTGGAGGACGTCTGCGCCGCCGACCCGGACGAGCGCTACCC
The DNA here is from genome assembly GCF_044455315.1 of Micromonospora sp. NPDC051300. Classification (NCBI taxonomy): domain Bacteria; kingdom Bacillati; phylum Actinomycetota; class Actinomycetes; order Micromonosporales; family Micromonosporaceae; genus Micromonospora; species Micromonospora sp. NPDC051300. Next base: position 213,087 of record NZ_JBITEP010000009.1, read on the forward strand.
GCTCTGCCTGGACGGGGAGCGGGCGGGCCCGCCGGAGAGCGCGGGCGGCCCGGAGGGATACGCGGTGCTCCTGGCCGCGCTCGCCGACCCGGCGCATCCCGAGCACTCGGGCATGCGGGACTGGGTCGGGCCGGCGTTCGACCCGGCCGCGTTCGCCGCCGACCGCGCCACCACGCTGCTGCGCCGCTGCTGCTGACCGGGCCCGGGTGAGGCCCCGGAATCACGCGGTAACGAAATGGGAACGCTCCCACCGGCCTATTGACACCCCTGTTACCTCCCGGCAATCTCATGGGAGCGCTCCCGGGAGTGGCGTGAATCTCTTCCTTGCCCGCTCCGGCCCGGCGCGAAACGCACCCCCCACCACACGAATAACTCGCCTCACCACCGAAAGAGGGGTCTGAAAGATGAGCCTCCCCATCCGCCGTCGGCAGCTCGCGGCCATCGCGCTCGCGTCTGTCACGGTGCTGGCCACCGCCACCGCCTGCAGCGACGACTCGTCCGGCGGCAGCAGCGAGAGCGACGGTCCGGTCACCCTGGTCGTCGACGTCTTCGGCGACCAGGGCTTCGGCTACCAGGACCTGTACAAGCAGTACGAAGCCGAGCACAAGAACGTCAAGATCCAGGAGCGCGGCAAGGGCCTCGGCCTCGGTGACTACAACACCCGGCTGACCCAGCAGATCACCGCCGGCTCAGGCGCCGGCGACGTGGTGGCCCTGGAAGAGGGCACCATCGTCCAGTTCTACGCCCAGGCCGACAAGTTCGTGAACCTGGCCGACCACGGCGCGAACGACCTCAAGGGCAACTTCCTGCCGTGGAAGTGGGAGCAGGGGACCACGCCCGACGGCAAGGTGCTGGGCCTCGGCACCGACGTCGGCTCGATGGCGCTCTGCTACCGCAGCGACCTGTTCAAGGCCGCCGGCCTGCCCACCGACCGCGAGCAGGTCGGCGCGCTCTGGCCCACCTGGGACAAGTTCATCGAGGCCGGCCAGAAGTTCGCCGCCGCCGACAAGAAGCACAAGTTCGTCGACTCGGCGACCAACTTCTACAATGTGGTGCTGATGCAGATCGCCGGCCAGGGCACCGGCTACACGTACTACGACAAGAGCAACAAGATGGTCATCGAGCAGAACCCGGACGTGCAGGCCGCGTACCAGCTCACCACCAAAATGATCGGCGCCGGGCTGTCGAACAACCTGCAGTCCTTCTCCAACGAGTGGAACGCCGGGTTCAAGAACGGCACCTTCGCCACCATCGCCTGCCCGGCGTGGATGACCGGTGTGATCAAGGGCCAGGCCGGTGACGCCGCGGCCGGCAAGTGGGACATCGCCAAGGCCCCCGGCGCGGGCGGCAACTGGGGCGGCTCGTTCCTCGGCGTGCCGAAGTCGAGCAAGCACCAGAAGGAGGCGGCCGAGCTGGCCAAGTTCCTGACCAGCGCGCAGGGCCAGATCGGCGCGTACAAGGCGGTCGGCAACCTGCCGTCGAACCCGCAGGCGCTCACCGACCCGGCCGTGGCCGACTCGACCAACGACTACTTCAGCAAGGCCCCGGTCGGCAAGATCTTCGCCGCCGGCGCCACCGACCTGAAGCCGGTCTACCTCGGCCCGAAGAACAACGCGGTCCGCACCGCCGTGGAGAACACGCTGCGCGCCGTGGAGCAGGGCAAGTCGGCCGACGAGCAGTGGCAGGCGGCCTTGAAGAACGGTGCGGCCGCCGGTAAGTGACCCGGCTGAGCCGCCCGCGGGGGGGGGGGGGCGCGCCCCCCCGCCCCCCCCCCCCCCCCCCGCCCCGCCGGGGGGGGGGGGGGGGGGGGGGGGGGGGGCGGGCCGGGGGGGGGGGGGGTCGGG